>NZ_JAWJBT010000009.1:0-139975 GCF_046536035.1 Halomonas sp. SIMBA_159 | reverse complement strand
TCATTCACCGCTGGTAACGCTTGGCGTCCCCGGCAGCGGATGCGTACTTTACGGATTCGCGGCCGGGTTGGCAAGAGTTAATGTGAAAAAGTTTTCAAAAAGTTCAAGCAAGCGTCACACGGGCGTAACGCTTCTTGCCCGCTTGAATCACATACACTTTACCAGTGGCCAGCATGGTGTCTTGAGCAACGACCTCACCATCCACTTTGACACTGCCATTTTTCAGCATGTCTTTAGCTTGTGCGCTGTTCTTGGTTAAGCCTGAGCGATTCAGAACCGTCGCAATCGGCGCCTTCTCACTACCTTCAAAATCGACGTCTACTTCTGGCAGGTCTTCCGGTAGCTCACCATCGGCCAGTTGGTTACCCGCCGACTTGTGTGCATTCGCGGCGGCTTCATCACCGTGGTAGCGGGCGATGAGTTCGCGGGCAAGCTCCATTTTCACATCGCGAGGATTCGCACCCTGCTCGACACTCTGCTTCAACGCCTCAATCTCTTCGTTCGATTTCAGCGAGAGCAGTTCGAAGTAACGCCACATTAAGCTGTCGGGCATGGAGACCAGCTTATTGAACATGGAGCCCGGTGCTTCATCCACGCCCACGTAGTTGCCAAGCGACTTGGACATTTTCTGCACGCCGTCCAAACCTTCTAGCAGGGGCATCGTGATGACCACCTGGGGCTCCTGGCCGAAGTGCTTTTGAATCTCGCGCCCCATAAGCAGGTTAAACTTCTGATCGGTGCCGCCCAGTTCGATATCAGCTTCTAGTGCGACGGAGTCATAGCCCTGCACTAGCGGGTAAAGAAACTCGTGAATCGCAATCGGCTGATTCGCTTTATAGCGCTTCTCGAAGTCATCACGCTCCAGCATGCGCGCCACGGTGCTTTGTGCTGCCAGCTCAATCATTTTGGCGGCCGTTAACTCGCCAAACCATTCCGCGTTGAAGCGCACCTCGGTCTTTTCCGGATCGAGGATTTTGAACACCTGCTCTTTATAGGTTTCCGCGTTCGCCTTGACGTCGGCTTCGGTCAACGGCTTACGGGTGACGTTTTTACCGGTCGGGTCACCAATGCGGCCGGTGAAGTCACCAATCAAAAAGATAACGGTATGACCAAGATCTTGGAACTGGCGCATTTTGGTCAGCAGTACGCTGTGACCCAGGTGCAAATCAGGTGCCGTAGGATCAAACCCTGCTTTAATACGCAGCTTACGACCTGACGCGAGCTTTTTACGCAGCTCTTCTTCTACCAGGATTTCATGCGTACCTCGCGACAGCAGCGCTAACGCCTGATCCACCTCACTCATTGCCTCTCTCCATGTACTATGTGCCGTTAAAGGCGTTTAAATAATCAATAGTGGGCGATGTTATCACGCTCCACCGCCTTGGTTGAGCCTTCACCCCGTTTTGGATGACCCGCATGATGAAAACCTCGCACCCTTCGTCACCCGCTTACTATATTGGCTTAATGTCTGGCACTAGCCTGGACGGTATTGATGCCGCCCTGGTCTCTATCACTCCTGGCACGCCGCCTAAGCTATTAGCCACGGCTGCCGTTGCGATGCCCGATACGCTGCACGCGCAGCTACTGCACCTTTGCCACGCGCCAGCAGCGCGCTTTGCCGAACTGGCCGCCGCCGAGGATGCCTTTTGCCGCCTCCAGGCCCAGGCCGTTACAGCACTATTAACGGAACAGGGGCTCGTTCTGGCTCAGATTACGGCGATTGGCAGCCACGGCCAGACAATTGAGCACGCGCCGCAAGGTCACCAGGGGGGTCCGGCGTATACGCTACAGCTAGATAACCCGAGCCTGCTGGCAGAATTGACGGGGTGCACGGTGGTGGCCGATTTTCGCCGCCGGGACTTGGCCGCTGGCGGCCAAGCCGCGCCTCTAGCGCCCGCGTTCCACCAAGCGCTGTTTGGGCAGCGCCCAGGCGAACAGCTCGTGCTCAATTTAGGCGGCTTTGCCAATCTTACGTGGCTTCCTCAAGAACAGGAGCGCACCGTGGTGGGCTTCGATACCGGCCCGGCGAACGTGCTGCTTGATGCTTGGTTTGCCAAGCATCACACCGGGCGATTTGATGAGAACGGCACTTGGGCGGCCAGCGGGCAAATCGACCAAGCGCTGCTCGCCCGCCTGCTGCAAGAACCCTTTTTTCATCAGCCGCCGCCGCGCAGCACCGGGCGCGAGCTGTTTCACTTAGCGTGGTTGAGCGACCACCTCACAGGCGACGAAGCCCCCTGGGATGTTCAGGCAACGCTGGCCGAACTGACGGCGGTGAGTGTCGCGCAAGGGGTGGCCCAACTACCGCTGAGCCAGCCCAGCGCCACGCTACTGGTGGGCGGTGGCGGTGCTCACAATGCCTATTTGATGGAAAGGCTAGCCGCGCACCTGCCTAAGGTCACGCTGCTCTCCCCCGCTACGCTGGGCTGGCCGGAAGATTGGATTGAAGCAGGAGCCTTTGCTTGGCTCGCCCACCAGCGCCTGCACGGGCTACCCGGCAACTTGCCTTCCGTCACCGGTTCCAGCGGTCCGCGGGTGCTGGGCGGTATTTACGCCCCCTAGCGGCGAAGGGCGTCAATAATCGTCACCGTCGCGCAGGGCAAGATGAGAAGGCACCTGCGCGTCTAACGGCTTACCGCTGGCGGCGGCGTCGCCCTGCTTGATCATCAGCCGCAGGTCGTTGGCGGAATCCGCATGGGCCAGCGCCACCTGCTGGCTGACTTGGCCCGCTTGATAAAGCGCGTAAAGCGCCTGATCGAAAGTTTGCATCCCCGCGTCGCGGGAGCTTGCCATGGCCTGCTTTAATTCATCAATACGCCCTTTTCGGATCAGATCCACCACCCGTGGCGACGAGAGCAGAATCTCAATCGCCGCGCAGCGGCCGCCCTGCTGAGTAGGCAGCAGCTGCTGCGCGACCACGGCACGCAGATTCAGCGACAGATCCATCAGCACCTGCTCGTGCCGCTCATGGGGAAAGAAGTGAAGGATGCGTTCCAACGCTTGGTTGGCGTTGTTGGCATGCAATGTCGCCAGACAAAGATGCCCGGTTTCCGCGAAAGTGAGGGCGTGCTCCATGGTCTCGCGGGTACGCACTTCACCAATCAAGATCACATCCGGCGCTTGGCGTAGCGTATTTTTCAGCGCCACCTCGAAGGATTCCGTATCCACCCCTACTTCGCGCTGATTAACGATGCCTCGCTGATGCGGATGCAGGTACTCGATAGGATCCTCAATGGTGATGATGTGCCCACCGACTGAGGCGTTACGCTCCTGAATCATTGCCGCCAGAGTGGTGGATTTCCCCGTTCCCGTGCCGCCCACCACCAGCACCAACCCGCGTTTAGCATTGGCCAGCGTCGCTAGCTGGCTAGGCACGCCCAGCGCGCTGAGGGTCGGAATAGTCTGCGCAATACGGCGCACCACCATGGCGGGCTCGTTGCGCTGTTGAAAGGCGCTTACCCGAAACCGCCCCGCGTTCTCCAGGCTTAGGGCAAAATTCGCCTCGTGCTCCTCTTGAAATCGCTCCCGCTGCTTCTCGGGCACCGCATTCAGCACCAGGCTGCGCACCTGGCTAGAGGAGAGCGGCTGACGCCCCAGCGGCATCAGCCCCTTGGGCGTTTTCAAGCTGGGCGGCGCGCCCACCGAAATCAGCAGGTCAGAGGCCTGCTGCTCGACCATGATGCCCAGCAGTTGGTGCAGCCACTGGGTCGCGGTCATACCGCTGGCTGGCTCACTCATCGCGTCTATTATCCTTTTGCCGCCTTACTCATCTTTTAACGTCAGCGTGCCTTTAGCCCTTGCTTGGGCTTCGTCCATGCTCACCACGCCTTCCTTAACCAGCTTAGCGAGCGAGGCATTCAGGGTTTGCATTCCCAGTGCACCGCCGGTCTGGATGGCGGAGTAGATCTGCGCCACCTTATCTTCGCGAATGAGGTTACGCACCGCAGACGTGGCAATCAGGATCTCGTGGGCCGCCACGCGTCCGCCACCCTGACGCTTCAACAACGTTTGCGAGATGACCGCCTGGAGCGATTCAGACAGCATCGAGCGCACCATGGATTTCTCTTCGCCGGGGAACACATCAATAATCCGGTCGATGGTTTTCGCCGCCGAGGTCGTGTGCAGCGTACCAAACACCAAGTGCCCCGTTTCAGCAGCGGTTAGCGCTAAACGGATCGTTTCGAGATCCCGCAACTCGCCGACCAAAATCACGTCCGGGTCTTCGCGCAGCGCACTACGCAGCGCCCCAGAGAAGCTATGGGTGTCGCGGTGAACCTCCCGCTGATTAATCAGGCAGCGCTTGCTGGTGTGCACAAACTCCACCGGGTCTTCGATGGTCAGAATATGCTCGAAGCGCTGTTCGTTGATGTAGTCGATCATCGCCGCCAAAGTGGTGCTTTTGCCCGACCCCGTGGGCCCGGTCACTAGCACTAACCCCCTGGGTAGCATCGAAAGGCGCTGGAACACCTCGCCCATGCCCAGGGTGTCCATGGAAAGCACCTTATTGGGAATGGTACGGAACACCGCCCCCGCCCCGCGCGCCTGGTTAAAGGCATTGACCCTGAAGCGCGCCACCCCCGGCACTTCAAACGAGAAGTCCGCTTCTAAGTGCTCTTCATAGTCGCGGCGCTGCCGATCGTTCATGATGTCGTAGATCAGCCGCCGAACGTCGCTGTTCTCCATGGCGGGCACATTAAGCCGACGAATATCGCCATCAACACGTATCATGGGAGGCAGACCCGCCGAAAGGTGCAGGTCGGATGCATTCTGCTTTGCCGAGAATGCCAGCAGTTCGGTAATATCCATCTCTCTTTCCCAGCTGCGGTAAGGTGCTTGAGTATGACAGACAACGCGCTCCCCGAGTCACTTGCATCTGCGCGTGAACGCCTGCGCCGGGCGCTTGAGGATGCCGGACGCTCGCCCACCAGCGCCACCCTGCTGGCGGTGAGCAAAACCAAGCCCGCCGAGATGCTGCGCGAAGCGTGGCAGCACGGCCAGCGCGAGTTTGGTGAAAACTACCTGCAAGAGGCGCTGGATAAACAGGCGGCGCTTGAGGATCTTGACGGCATTGTGTGGCACTTCATTGGCCCGCTGCAATCGAACAAGACCCGCGCCGTGGCCGAGCAGTTTGCCTGGGGACACAGCGTTGATCGGTTAAAGATCGCCAAACGCCTGAGCGAACAGCGCCCGGCAGCGTTACCACCGCTAAACGTATGCCTGCAGGTCAATATTAGCCGCGAGGCCACAAAATCCGGCGTGCTGCCGGAGGACGCCTTAGCGCTGGCCCAAGAGATTGCCGCCCTGCCAGGCCTCGCCCTGCGCGGGCTGATGGCGATTCCCGCCCCGGCGGAGACGCTAGAGGCACAGCGCCAGCCGCTGGCAGCGCTGCGCCAGCTCTTGGAAGAGCTCCAGGCGGCACTGCCTGAAGCACCGCTGGATACGCTCTCGATGGGCATGAGCGACGATTTAGAAGCGGCTGTCTTAGAAGGCGCCACGCTGGTACGTTTAGGCACCGCCATTTTTGGCGCACGGGGCTAACTACGGTTCACACAGCACGCGGCTCACACAACACACGGTTTACTTCACACGCTGCAAGACGCAGCCATTTGCTAAAAAGGATACCCCCATGGCGAGCAAGATCACCTTCATTGGCGCAGGCAATATGGCCGGTGCCATTATCGGCGGCCTGATCGAAAGCGGTGTCTCACCCAGCGACATCACCGCCACGGCCCCCAACGAAAGCGAACTGGCTCCGCTGAAGGCGCGCCTGGGTATTCATACCCACACCGACAACAGCGCAGCGGTTAACGGTGCGGATGTGATCGTGTTGGCGGTCAAGCCACAGATTATGCGCGGCGTTTGTGAAGCCCTGCGCGAAAGCGTTCAGCAGCAGTCGCCGCTGGTAATTTCCATTGCCGCTGGCCTGGATGCCAACACCATCGACCAGTGGCTGGGCGGCGGCAATGCCCTAGTGCGCTGCATGCCCAACACCCCGTCACTGGTCGGCATCGGCGCCAGCGGCCTGTATGCCAACGCGGCGGTCAGCGATGTCCAGCGCACCCTCGCCACCCAGCTGATGGAAGCCGTGGGCATTGTCGAGTGGGTCGAGGAAGAGCGTTTACTGGATGCAGTGACCGCGGTTTCCGGCAGCGCTCCGGCCTACTTCTTCCTGATGTTCGAAGCCATGGAAGAGGCCGCCGTAAAGCTCGGCTTACCTGCAGAAACCGCCCGCCGCTTGGCCATTCAAACCGCGTTGGGTGCCTCCACCATGGCCCAGCGCAGCGACAAAGACCCGGCCACCTTGAAGCAGAACGTGATGTCGCCGGGCGGCACCACCGAGCGCGCTATCGCGCATATGGAAGATGCGCACCTGCGCACGATCATTGCCGACGCCATGCAGGCCTGCGCCGAGCGCGCCGATGCCATGTCCAAAGAGCTAAGCGGTAACGATTGAGTCGTAAGTAGACAACAGACCGTGAATGACGCCATAAGAACGGGATGATTTGCAGGCACGCCGCTCATCTCAAGAACGACATTTTTTAGGAGAAGCCGCAATGGGAAGTCAATTAGGCAGCGCCGGGTTAATGCTGGTGAACTCGCTGATCAATATTTATCTATTTCTGTTAATGCTGCGCTTTTTGCTGCAGGCCTCCCGGGCGGATTACTACAACCCGCTCAGCCAGTCGGTGGTGAAAATCACTCAGCCTGTTGTCGGTCTATTTCAAGGCTTTCTCGGCCCCGTAGGTGGGCGCTTTGACCTCGCCACACTGGCCGCCGGTTTTGTGCTCAAAGTGGTCAGCATGGTGGCCATTTTCATGGTGATTGGCGTGGGCATGCCGCCCATTGCAGGCTTATTGATTGCCGGGGTCGCGGCTGTGGCCAATGCGATCTTAAAAATTTACTTCTTTGCCATGATCGTGATGATCATTCTGAGTTGGGTCGCGCCGAATGCCAGCCACCCCGGCGCGCTGCTGGTGATGCAGTTGGTCGAGCCGATCATGGCTCCGGTGAGAAAAGTGATTCCGCCGCTAGGCATGATTGATCTTTCGCCGATCGTGGTCTTTATCGCCATTAACCTAGTAGACGGCTTAGTGGTTGGCTCGCTGATCCGCGCGGCGGGCATCTCGGGCGCACTCGTAGGCCTATAAAGGCCCTATCGACTCGACTACCGCCCCGAGTTTACTTTTTGCAGGACTTATTTTTGCAGGACTAGCGCTTTCGATGCCTGATTCAGACACTCTTGCTTATGACGACCGGCCAGCGGACTCCGTTGGCCTTGTGACCCCTCACGTGGTTAAGTTTGATACGCCGCTGCCGCTTGCCTGCGGCAAGACGCTGCCGGAGTACGAACTGATCTATGAGACCTACGGCACGCTGAACGCCGAGCGCTCTAACGCAGTGCTGATTTGCCACGCGCTGTCGGGGCATCATCACGCTGCGGGCTACCACACGGACGAGGATCGCAAACCCGGCTGGTGGGATGCCCATATCGGCCCCGGCAAATCCATCGACACCAATCGCTTTTTCGTGGTGTCGCTGAACAACCTAGGCGGCTGCCACGGCAGTACCGGCCCGGTGAGCCATAATCCGGACACCGGCCGCCAGTGGGGTCCTGACTTCCCCGTGGTCACAGTGAGCGATTGGGTCACCAGCCAAGCGCGCCTCGCCGATCATCTGGGCATTGAGCGCTGGGCAGCGGCAGTGGGCGGCAGTTTGGGCGGCATGCAGGTGCTGCAGTGGACAATCACCTACCCCGAACGCGTTGCCAATGCCGTCGTCATTGCGGCCACGCCACGCCTCTCCGCGCAGAACATCGCCTTTAACGAGGTCGCCCGCCAGGCGATTCGCTCGGATCCGGAGTTCTTCGACGGCTGGTACGCCGAGCACGACACCGTACCCAAACGAGGGCTGAAGCTGGCCCGCATGGTCGGGCATATCACCTACCTCTCCGAAGACGCCATGGGCAGCAAGTTTGGCCGCGACCTGCGCAGCGACGACCTAAACTTTGGCTTCGACGTCGAGTTTCAGGTGGAGTCGTACCTGCGCTATCAGGGCGATACCTTCTCGACCGCCTTTGATGCCAACACCTACCTGCTGATGACCAAAGCGCTGGACTACTTTGACCCAGCGGCCAACTGCGAAGGCGACCTTGCCTGCGCCCTAGCACCGGCGCAGTGCCCTTTTTTGATCGTCAGCTTTACCACCGACTGGCGCTTCCCGCCGTCGCGCTCCCGGGAGTTGGTGGATGCGCTGACGCGCGCGGGCAAATCGGTGAGCTATGCCAACATTGAATCGCCCCACGGGCACGATGCCTTCTTATTGCCGGAACCGCGTTATCAAGCGCTGTTCAGCGCCTTTATGGGCCGCGTCGCACGAGAGCAGCGCATCGACGCCGCAGGCGCGGAGGAAACACGCTAATGCGCACGGATCTTGAACTGATTTACGACTGGGTTCCCCAAGGTGCACACGTTTTGGATCTCGCCTGCGGCGACGGCATTCTGCTGGAGCGGTTGGCCCAAGAGAAAAGCGTGACCGGCTATGGGTTAGAGATTGACCCAGACGGCATCACCCAGTGCGTGGCGCGCGGCGTCAACGTGATTGAGCACAACCTGGACGACGGCCTGGGCAGCTTCTGCGATAACAGCTATGACCAGGTCATCATGACCCAGGCGCTGCAGGCGCTGCGCCGCCCGGATAAGATGCTTGATGAAATGCTGCGGGTAGCCGAAGAGGGCATCATTACCTTCCCTAACTTCGCCTACTGGCGTCACCGCATTCACCTGGGGTTGCGCGGCTACATGCCGGTGTCGAAATCGCTGCCCCACGCGTGGTACGACACCCCCAACATCCACCTCTCGACGTTTAACGACTTCGAGCATCTGTGCAAAGAGAAAGGCTTGGTGATTGTTGACCGCGCCGTGGGCGTTGGCGACCACAAGGGGCACTGGACCTCGAAGTGGTGGCCGAACCTGTTTGGTGAAATTGCTATTTTCCGGGTACGTCGACGCCCGTAACGCACGCTTAAGCCTGTAACAGAGCCTTTACCTCACCCAAGAGAGGAGACACGCCATGGCTATCGCGACACTGCGACGCTTTTCACTGCTAACGCTGCTACTGGGGGCGCTGCTCAGCGCCACCCAGGCAGCGGCAGAGCAGATGGTGGAAGTGGGCGATTACGAGATCCACTACAACGCTATTGAAACACGCTTTTTAACCCCTGAAGTGGCCCAAGCAAACAGCATCCAGCGCAGCATCGGGCACGGCTTGGTCAATATCAGCGTGCGCGAGCGCCAGCCGGATGGCACCACACGACCGGTCAATGCTAGCGTTGAAGGCCACGTCAGTGGCCTGACCGACGCACGCGAACCGCTCAGCTTTCGCACCGTGCACGATGGCGATGCCACCTACCATCTGGCCACGTTCACGCTACGCCAAGACGAGCCGATGCGCTTCAATCTTGACGTGCGCTACGACCGTAACGCCAGCCCTGAGCCGGTGAGTTTTATTAAGCGCTTTTATATCGAACGCTAAAGCGAGCGCTAAACCCGTACCGATAGCGCCCGCACCAAGCGGGCCGCTACCGGTACGCCCTGCTGCCATTCCACCGTGACGCCGTACGCCAACACTTCCACGCCCGCCTCTACCGCATCGGCTAACGCCGCCGCATAGGTGGGGTCGATATGGGTCGCCGGTGCCACGCCCGCAATCCCCTCATGCGCCACGCAGAACAGCAGCACCGCCCGCTTGCCCTGCTCGGCCAGCACCGCCAACGTATGCAAATGCTTGGTGCCGCGCACGCTCACGGAGTCGGGAAAGTAGCCGTGACCATCCTCCTCTTTCAGCGTGACCTGTTTGACCTCCACGTAGGCGGCGCCCTTCTCAGGATCATCCAAGCGAAAATCCAGCCGCGCTTCGCCTACCCTTACCTCACGCTTTAACGTTTGATAGCCCGTAAGTGGTGCTATCTCGCCTGCGTTAATCGCTGCTTCGACCAAGCCATTCGCTCGCCCGGTGTGCACCGATGCCAGCGCCGTTCCACCATCTGGCTCGGGCAGCTCTATCCACTCCCAGGTCCAGGCCAGCTTGCGTTTGGGGTTATTACTGGGCGAGAGCCACACCCGGCAGCCGGGCACGTTCACCGCCTTCATCGAGCCAGTATTCGGGCAGTGGGCCACCACTTCCTCACCGCTATCTAAGCGAACATCGGCCAAAAAGCGCTTATAGCGGCGCAGCAGCGTGCCGGGCACCAGCCCTGGATAGGTCATCATAAGCGGCTCACAAAGCGCGCGATGCGCACCACCGCCTCCTGCAGCCGTGCCACGTCGTTAGTGAACGCGATGCGCACATGATGCTCGCCACCCTGTACGGCAAAGTCGATACCCGGAGTGATGGCGACGTTCTCCTCCACCAACAGGCGCTCGCAGAAGGCTCGGCTGTCGCGGCTGTAGCGGGAGATATCCAGCCAGAGATAAAACGCCCCCTGGGGCGGTAGATCCGGCGCAAGCCCTAGCTCGGCCAGGCCATCCAGCAGCACTTGGCGGCGCTGCTTCAAGGTAGCTCGCCGGGTTTCCAGAATATCCCGGCACTCGGGAGTAAACGCTGCCAGCGCCGCGTGCTGGGAGGGCGTTGGCGCGGCGAGGAACACATTTTGCGCCAGCCGAGTCAGCGGCTCTACAGCCTGTTCTGGCGCCACCAGCCACCCCAATCGCCAGCCGGTCATGCCAAAGTATTTGGAAAAGCTGTTCACCACAAAGGCGTCATCTGACAATGACGTGGCCGACAGCGGCGCGTCGTCGTAATTCAGCCCCTGATAAATCTCATCGACGATGACATCACCGCCCTTAGCAGCCACCGTGCTGATCACTTGCCCCAGTGCCTGCGCATCTAACGTGTGCCCGGTAGGATTAGAAGGGCTGGCCAGCATCGCTAACCGCGTCTTGGCCTGCCAGTGCTGCTCAATCAGCGGTGCGGTGAGCTGCCAACCGCTGTCACGCCCCACCGGTACGGCATCAATCTCGGCCCCAGCCAGGGCCATAAAATGGCGGTTGCAAGGGTAGTTAGGGTCGGCCATGAGGACCCGGTCGCCGCTTTCAACCAATAGCTGGCTGGCTAACAGCAGCGCCCCAGAGGCACCGGGAGTGACCAAAATGCGAGCGGGGTCCACCGTGGCGTTGAAGTGCTCGGCGTAGTGCCCAGCAATAGCCTCACGCAACGATGCCAAACCCGCCGCCGGGGTATAGCGCGTTTTACCCTCGGCCAACGCCTGCTGGCCTGCCGCCACGATGGGGGCGGGGGTCGCGAAATCCGGCTCGCCGACTTCCAGATGGATGACATCATGGCCTTCAGCTTCTCTTGCCTGGGCCATTTCCAGTAAGTGCATCACGCGAAACGGCGCAACGTGAGCAACACGCGAATTCCAAGCCATAACGGCTCCTTCCCCTAGCAGTAGTAAACCCATGACCTAATCCGTACAAGATGTAGGACTATGGTCGAAAACGAACCATTATGCTTGCATTGGGCGTGATTTTCAGCTAAACAAGCATCCCTTTGGCGTGAGATCGTGGTACACGCCCATGGTCGATCAGCAGTCACATACGTAAGGGGCACTCCCATGCCAGTAGCGGAAAAGAAATCGGAAGCGTCCAAGTCCTTCACCCCGTATGAGCCAGCACCCGGTGAAGAGTATATGAATGAGAAGCAGCTGGCGCACTTTCGCCAGCTCCTTCTAGACTGGAAACAGGACCTCATGGAAGAGGTGGATCGTACCGTACGCCACCTGCAGGAAGATGCTAACAACTACGCGGACCCCGCCGACCGCGCTACGCAAGAAGAGGGCTTTAGCCTGGAACTGCGTACCCGTGACCGCGAGCGTAAGTTGCTCAAGAAGATTAACGAAACCATCGATAACATCGATGATGATGACTACGGCTTCTGCGAAGCCTGCGGTGTGGAAATCGGCATCCGCCGTTTAGAAGCACGCCCCACCGCTACCCTTTGTGTCGATTGCAAAACCCTAGCCGAACTCAAAGAGAAGCAGCTGGGCGGCTAAACAAAGACCGCCTCGCTATCAGCGATGGCAGACAACGGGCACCCTTGAGGTGCCCGTTTTTGTTTGTCATCGTACGCCGTATGACTCTTGCTAATCACGGGCTGCCATGACCGCTACCGCTCGCTACCGAGGGCGCTTTGCCCCCACTCCTTCTGGGCCGCTGCACCTTGGCTCGCTGGTCGCTGCCCTGGGCAGCTATTTAGATGCTCGTGCGGCAGGCGGCCAGTGGCTGGTCCGTATAGAAGATATCGACCCACCGCGCTGCCCCGAAGGCGCAGACAGCACCATTTTGCGCCAGCTCGAAGCCTTTGGGCTTACCTGGGACGAAGAAGTCATCTGGCAACGTCACCGCCACGACGCGTACCAACAGGCGTTAGAGCAACTGATTGAGCAAGGATTAGCCTACCCATGCAGCTGTTCTCGTAAGCAGTGGCAAGCCTTCGACATCTACCCCGGCTGGTGCCGTAACGGCGTGAGTGACGCCAGCCAACCGCTAGCCTGGCGGCTGCGCAGCGACCTTGCCAAACGCCCGATCAGCTGGCACGACCGGCTATTTGGCGAGCAGCAGTTTGACCCCGCCACGCTTGGCGATGTGGTACTAAAACGCAAAGACCAACTGTGGGCCTACCAGCTCGCCGTCGTGGTCGACGATGCCGACCAGGGCATTACCGATATCGTGCGTGGCTACGACCTGCTGGATAACACGCCCTGGCAGCATCAGTTACAGGCAGCGCTTCACGTTCCTACCCCGCGCTACCTTCACCTGCCGCTGGTCGTGACGGCCGATGGTCAAAAGCTCTCCAAGCAGAATCTCGCCCCTGCCCTGGATGAAACGCCCAACGGCGTGCGCCGCCAACTCTTCCAGGCGCTACAGCTACTGGACCAAGCGCCGCCGCTTGCGCTGGCCGATGAACCGCCCGCCACGCAGCTCGCCTGGGCCATCACACACTGGAGCGTGGCGCGCCTAACGCAGAGCGCCCACCGGCCTACGCCACTGGAGCCTTAAGATGTACGTGTATCGCATCATGCTGTTTCTAGTGTTTGGCGGTTACTTGCTGTCACCGCTGTTTATGGATGGCTGGGGAGACCCCACCGTCGCCTGGTATCGCCCTTTCGCGATATGGGGCGTTCTTATTGCCCTCACCCTGTGGCTTGAGCAAAAGAGGAAACTCGATGAACGTTGAGCTTGTGGGGGTTGCCCTGCTGGGGCTTGGCTACTTGGGGCTCCTGTTTGGCTGCGGCATGGCCGTAGAGCGCGGCTGGGTGCCGGTACGAGTGACTCGCCACCCTTTGGTGTATACGTTGGCGCTCGGCGTTTATGCCAGCGCCTGGGCTATTTATGGCAGCGTAGAAATGGCGGGCAAGGCGGGCTTTGGCTATCTGGCCTACTATCTGGGGGCCGCAGGGGCGTTTTTACTGGCACCGGTGTTACTCGTTCCCATTCAGCGCATTACCCGCACCTATCAGCTGTCATCGCTGGCGGACCTGTTCGCCTTTCGCTACCGCTCGCGTTGGGCAGGCACGCTCGTCACGCTACTCAGCATGCTTGCCGTGCTGCCGCTGCTGGGGATTCAGGTGCAAACGCTCAGCGATGCGGTCACCCTGCTCACCGGCAGCCGTTACAGCGGCGCGGTTGTGCTGCTGTTTTGCGCGGTGATTGCCGCCTGTGCCGTGATGTTTGGTGCCCGCCATAATCACCGCCACCGCCACGACACGCTGCTCACCGTGATCGCCTTTGAATCCGTGATTAAACTGCTGGCGATGCTTGGGCTTGGTGCAATCGCGCTCTGGTGGGTATTCGACGGGCCGCAGGATTTGCAGCGCTGGCTAGAAGGCCCTGGCGCAGCCATTCAAGCCACCACGCCCCAGTTAGAAGCCCCACAATGGCGCACACTGCTGCTACTGTTTTTTGCTGCGGCCTTTATGATGCCGCACCTGTTTCAGATCACCTTTGCCGAAAGCCTTTCGCGGCACACTTTGCTGCAAGCAAGCTGGTCGCTGCCACTCTTTTTACTGCTCATGGCCCTGCCCGTACCGCTGATTTTATGGGCCGCCCAGTCAACCAACGAGAGCCTACCGCTTACCGCTTACGCGGCGTATGTAATGACCGAGCACTGGTGGGTGGGAGTACTTGCCTTTATTGGCGGCTTAGCCGCAGCCAGCGGCACGATGATGATGATCGCCCTGGCGCTCTCCGGCATGGTGCTGAATCATTTAGTGCTGGTGGCCCGCCCACCGGAAGCACGTAGCGACCTCTATGGCTGGCTGCTTTGGCTTAGGCGTGCGCTCGTCGGCGGCGTGATTCTAGGCGGCTGGCTGTTTGCCGAAAGCGTCGGCCGCTACCACTCACTCACCAGTCTTGGGCTAGCGGCATTTGTGGGCATGGCCCAATGCCTGCCGGGCATGCTGGCACTGCTTTACTGGCCCGGCGCCAATCGCAAAGGCACGGTTGCCGGGCTGTTAGGTGGCATTGGCGTGTGGTTATGGGGGTTATGGCTGCCGCTGCTGTTGAATATTGAGCTACCGGCGCTGCCGTTTACCACATTAACGACTGTCAATGACCCAGCTTGGTATAGCGCCACCCTGCTCTCCCTGGCGGTCAATATTGTGCTGCTTATCGTGGTATCGCTCTTTACGCGTATTTCCGAAGGCGAGCGTTCGGCGGCCGAGGCCTGCTCAGTGGATGCAGTGATTCGCTCAAAACGCTTGCCCTTAGAGGCCGCGACAGCGGGCGACTTCACTGCCCACCTAGCCCAAGCGCTGGGGGAGGAGGCCGCTGGTCGTGAAGTGGAGCGCGCCTTAAAAGCGCTCAATCTTACTCCCCAAGAGCGCCGCCCTTACGCGCTGCGCCGCCTGCGCGACCGTATTCAGGCAAACTTATCCGGCCTCATGGGACCTTCGGTGGCGCGTGATATTGTCGACCGCTACCTGCCCTACCGCCACGATGATGCTCCCGTCACCGATGACATTCATTTTGTCGAAAGCCGCTTAGAGGCCTACCGCTCGCGCTTAACTGGTTTGGCACGAGAGCTGGACGGGCTGCGCCGCCATCACCGCCAAACGCTCGCCTATCTTCCGGTTGGCCTGTGCGTCTTAGGTGATGACGATGAGCTGCTAATGTGGAATCAGGCGCTCTCACAGCTTTCCGGCATTAGCGGCGACAGCGTGATTGGCTCGCGACGCGACAGCCTGCCCCCGCCCTGGCCCAACCTGCTCAGCAGCGTGCTGACCGCCAGCCAAACTCCGCTGTATAAACAGGCGGTCACCCTGCATGGCAAAGACTATTTTCTCACCCTACATAAAGCCGTGCTGAGCGGCCACGATAGCCGGGGCGGCAGCGTCATTCTCGTTGAGGACCACACCGAGATGAAGTGGCTGGAAGAGGAGCTGGTGCACGCGGCAAGGCTCGCCTCCATTGGCCAGCTCGCCGCCGGGGTGGCCCACGAGATTGGCAACCCGATTACCGGTATCTCATCGCTTGCGCAAAACCTGCGTTACGATACCGATGACCCCGCCCTGCTGGAAACCGCCGACCATATTCAGCAGCTCACCCAGCGAGTGACTAAAATTGTTAACTCACTGGTGGGGTTTGCTCACGGTGGGCGCCCTGCTCTGCCGCTACCCTCGGCCCCGGCCGCGCTGAAAACGATTAGCGACGATGCCCTGCACTTGATCCATTTAGCCCGCTCAAGCGAGGATATTGTCTTTATCAACACCTGCTCAGATGACATTGTGGTACGCGGTGACGCTCAGCGTCTTACCCAAGTCATGGTAAATTTATTGAGCAACGCCAAGGATGCCTGCCGCCCGCAGGGCACGGTACAGATTGCCGCAGGCACTCAGGCCAGCCACGCCTGGTGGCGCGTAACAGACGATGGCCACGGCATCGACCCAAGCGTCAAACACCGCCTGTTTGAGCCGTTCACCACCACCAAGCCTGCAGGCGAAGGCACCGGGCTTGGGCTATCGTTGGCGTATCAAATTATTAACGAGCACCAAGGCAAAATAGAGGTCGCATCACCGCCTCCCGGAAAGCCTCGCGGCACTGCCATCACACTATGGCTACCGCTTTACCAACAGGATGATCACTCGCCCCATGCCCCGGATACTGATTGTTGAAGATGAAGCGATTATTCGCAGCGCCCTCAAGCGCTTACTTGAACGTCATGACTATCACGTTAGCGAAGCGGCCAGCGCGGAAGAAGCCCGTGAGCTGCCGCTAAGTGACTATGACCTCATCATCAGCGACCTGCGCCTACCGGGCGAGCCGGGCACAACGCTGATTGAACCCGCCGCGCCAGCGCCGGTGCTGATCATGACCAGCTATGCCAGCATGCGCTCCGCGGTGGATGCATTAAAAATGGGCGCCGTCGACTATGTGGCCAAACCGTTTGACCACACGGAGCTGCTGGAAACCGTTGAGCGTATTTTGCACAAACAGTCCATGCAGCAAGGCACGCCACCGGATGTGACGGATGAAGGGGGCGGCCGCCAAACCATGATTGGCCAGTGCACGGCGATGCAGCAGGTCTACACGCGGATTCGCAAAACCGCCCCCGCCGATGTCACCGTCCTCATTCAAGGCGAGTCGGGTACCGGCAAGGAGCTAGTCGCCCGCGCCATTCATCAGCAGAGCAAACGCGCCAAGGCACCGCTTATTTGTGTTAACTGCGCCGCCATCCCTGAAACGCTGATTGAATCCGAGCTATTTGGGCACGAAAAAGGCGCGTTTACCGGCGCAAGCGCCTCGCGCACCGGGTTAGTTGAAGCTGCCGACGGCGGCACGCTCTTTCTGGATGAGATTGGTGAGCTACCGCTGGATGCCCAGGCGCGACTGCTACGCGTGCTGCAAGAAGGCGAGATCCGTAAGATTGGCTCGGTAGAAACCCGCCATGTGAACGTGCGCCTAATCGCAGCAACGCACCGAGACCTACGCTCCCTCTCTAAAAGCGGCGAGTTCCGCCTCGACCTGTACTACCGCCTCAATGTGATGCAAATTGCGCTGCCACCGCTGCGAGAGCGGGACGATGACGTGCTGGAAATCGCCGATATCCTGCTGGAAAAAGCCTGCAAGCGCCACGAACGCCCTGGCTTGAGACTGTCACGTGCGGCCCGTCAGGATCTGCGCGATTATCCGTGGCCAGGTAATGTACGGGAGCTTGAAAACGCGCTGGAACGCGGCGTGATTCTGGCCGAAGGCCACTTGATTCACCCCGACGACCTGGGGCTTGGGCCTGTCACCAACCGCCCGTCCTCCCCCACACTAAGCCCTCAGGCGACCATCAGTGATACCGCGCCTTCGGATGAGGATGACCTCTCTTTAGAAGATTACTTCCAGCACTTTGTGCTAGAGCATCAGGATCAAATGAGCGAAACAGAGCTGGCGCAAAAACTAGGCATCAGTCGCAAAAATTTATGGGAACGCCGCCAACGCCTTGGTATTCCGCGTAAAAAAACCGCTCGTCGCCCAACATAAGCCGACACTAAGACTAACGTCTAATAGATTGATTTACATAAGAAATATTCAAAAACCGTTACCCAGCCACTGTTACCTTCCCACACAACAACACGAACAAAAGGGTAAAAAAGGGGTAACACTTCACCACCCAATTAGTTCCCTGGCACGCACATAAATTGCCAAGCTGCTGAAATGTAAAAGGTATCCAACGAGTGGCACGGCGAGTGCAATATTACTAGGTAAGAAGAACAAATTGGGCTGCGCGGTTAAGTCGCTAACAAAAACAATATGACACCGCCCCATCCTGAGCCATAACAAAAACAACAGGGCCAGGTAGAGATAACGGCACGAATAAGAACAACAGGCTTGAGTCTCATTACTTGTAAGCGCTGTGACAGCACATGAGTACGTCACCAGCGCAACGAACAACAACAATAACTGACAAGTGCCCAAATAAGGACGCGACGTACACAAGAGGCTGCCCCCCAACAACAATAACAGCAGCATAGGTGTACACCCCCGGATCCAATAACAACACGCCGGGAGAAAAAGTTCGCGGTTGGATTATTGTTTTGAATACGAGGCGGTCGGAATCAGAGTGGTTCTTACGCCTGCCGACTGCGGTGCGTATTCAGGGCGATGTGCCATCATGAATAAAAACAGCAGCATGGACGCTGATTGTATGCTTTGTAGGGGGAGGCTCATGTAGCCTCCCCTTTCCGCGTTTATAGGCACGCATTTCCCCATATCGGCCTTTGTGAGCTGCTTTTTGCAAGCCGCTCTTTGCAAGCCACTCTTTGCAAGCCTTAGGGGGTCGGATACACTCAACCCTTTACCGTCCTCAATACGGTCCCGTTTTTCGATCCCGTTTTCGATACACTGCGAGTCGATATCGCCGCATGTTTAAAGGATTTACCCGTTTATTACATAGCCCGGGAGAGCGCTTGAAATCCCTGCTCGATTCCCCAGAGAGCGCTACTGATGCGCTCAGCCCTCGTATTATTTCGCGCTCCGAGCATCCTGTTTCGCGCCAGCAGGTCAGCGAAGCTGCCTTAAAGGTGCTGTACCGACTCAACGGTGCAGGCTTCGACGCTTATCTGGTAGGCGGCTGCATCCGTGATGCGCTGCTGGGCAAAATGCCCAAGGACTTTGACGTTGCCACCAACGCCACGCCCGAGCAGGTGCGAGACCTGTTTCGCAATTCACGCCTGATTGGTCGCCGCTTCCGCATTGTGCACGTGCGCTTTGGCCGTGAAGTGATCGAGGTCACCACCTTCCGTGGTAAACCCCAGGACGAACACGGCGACCACATCGCCCACCAGTCGGATGATGGCCTGCTGTTGCGGGATAACGTGTGGGGCAATATCGAAGAAGACGCGCTACGCCGCGACTTTACCGTCAATGCGCTCTACTACAATATTGCTGACTTCACGATCCATGACTTCGCCAACGGCGCACGGGATATCGAGTCACGCACGCTGCGCTTGATCGGAGACCCCGCCACCCGCTACCGCGAAGACCCGGTACGGATGCTGCGGGCAGTTCGCTTTGCGGCCAAGCTCGATTTCACGATCGAACCCGCCACCGAAGCGCCGATGTACGACCTTGCACCGCTGCTGCTGCAAATTCCGCCTGCGCGCCTGTTCGATGAAGTGCTCAAGCTGTTTATGGCAGGCCACGGTTTAATCACTTTCCGTTTGCTCAGCCACTATAATCTGTTTGGGATGCTGTTCCCTGAAGCAGAAGAAGCCATGGCCGATGCCGCTTGGGCAGAAGAACTGATTGAGCAGGCACTGACCAATACTGATAAACGTATTGCAGAGGGTCGTCCCGTCACGCCGGCGTTCTTATTAGCGGCGTTTCTATGGGCACCCGTGGCGCATCGCCAAGCGGCGCTTGAGCGCGAAGGCATGCCCGCCGTGCCTGCGCTGCAAACTGCTTCACAAGAAGTCGTTTCGCGCCAGCTTCAGCATATTTCGATACCTAAGCGTTTTGGCATCCCCATGCGTGAAATATGGGAGCTGCAGGCGCGCCTGCCGATGCGCCGGGGCAAGCGGGCTTTCCAAACCCGCGAGCACCCGCGCTTTCGCGCCGCCTACGATCTTCTGTTACTCCGTGAGCAAGCGGGCGAAATCCCTCGTGGGTTAGGCGACTGGTGGACAGCGTTTCAGAAAGGCGATGAGCACGAACAGCTACGCCTGCTGCAAAAAGTCGGCAGCGACCCCGCCAGCCAAGGCGACCGTCGGCGTAAAAAGCGTCGTAAACCGCGCAAGGCCAACAGTGAATAGCGCGACCCGCACGTATATTGGCTTAGGCAGCAACTTAGAGCACCCAGAAGCCCAGGTGCAGCAGGCGCTCAGCGAGCTTGCTGCACTGCCGCTGTGCCAGCTGGTCGCCTGCTCGTCGCTGTATGCCACGCCGCCTGTGGGCCCGCAGGACCAGCCAGACTTTATCAATGCCGTGGCCTGCCTGGATACTCGGCTGTCGCCACTGGCACTGCTGGACAAGCTCCAGGCCCTTGAGCAGCGCCACCGCAGGCGGCGGCTTCGCCACTGGGGGCCGCGCACGTTAGATTTAGACCTACTGCTCTACGGTGAGCGCATGATTCAACAGCCGCGTCTCACCGTGCCCCACCCCCATATGCATGCTCGCGCCTTTGTGATCGTGCCGCTGGCCGAGGTGGCTCGCACCGCCAACCCTACGCTTCTCCTGCATCAGCAGTCGCTTAACCACTGGTTAACCTGCGTAGATGTTAAGGATATTCGGCGCTTAGGCGAGGCGTCTGTCACCCCCAGTGCTACCGTCTGACACAAATCTCGACACCACCCCCCCATTCAGGTAACAATTGCCGGTTACATCGCTTCACGTATGTGCCGTTTCGCGCAAATAACGTCTCGCACGCGATAATAATGGCCGAGCGCCGCTTGCGTTTACGCATACGTTAACGCACAGCCAGGTTACATCGGCCCCATGAAGAAATAACGAGAGTACGCCATGAAAACCGTCACCCTGAGCACGCTGCAGGCCTATAAGCGCGCCGGAGAAACGTTCAGCTGCCTGACCGCTTACGACGCCTCTTTTGCCCACGCCGCCAGCGCTGCTGGTATTGATGTTCTGCTAGTGGGCGACTCCTTAGGCATGGTCCTACAAGGCCACAGCAGCACGCTGCCCGTCACCATGGACGATATCTGCTATCACACTCGGTGCGCCGCACGTGGTAAAGGCCATAGCCTACTGATGGTCGATCTACCGTTTATGAGCAACGCGACCACAGAACGCCTGCTTGAAGACGGGGCCGCACTGATGCGTGCCGGTGCAGAGCTTGTGAAAGTGGAAGGCGAGGCCTGGATGGCCGATGGCATCCGCGAACTCACGCGTCGTGGCGTGCCGGTATGCGCCCATTTAGGCTTAACACCACAAACCGTTTATCAACTAGGCGGCTATAAGGTACAGGGCCGTGAAGCCGAGCAGGCTGAACAAATTATCAACGACGCCAAAGTCCTTGTAGAAGCAGGCGCTTCGGTCATCTTGCTTGAGTGCGTACCGGCAAGTCTGGGCAAAGCCGTCACCGAGGCGTTAGACGTACCTGTCATAGGTATTGGCGCAGGCCCGGATACCGACGGCCAAATTCTCGTGATGCACGATGTACTGGGCGTTACCCACGGTCGCACACCGCGCTTTGTGAAAAACTTCATGGAGGAGGCCAGCTCCATCCAGGGGGCATTTGAGCAGTACCATCACGCGGTAAAAAATCGCGCCTTCCCTGCAACCGAGCACTGTTTCTAAGAAACGGTTTCTGAGTAATGGTTTCTAAGTGAGCGACAGCGATTTCTCTATGCGCACTTTGCGAGATATTAACGAGCTTCGCGCGACCCTGCGCGAGCATCGCCTTAACGGCCAGCGGATTGCGCTGGTACCGACCATGGGCAACCTGCATGCAGGGCACCTCGCCCTAGTGGCCGAGGCTCGCCAACAGGCAGACATCGTCGTCTCCAGCCTGTTTGTGAATCCCATGCAGTTTGGCCCTGGCGAAGATTTAGACGCTTACCCGCGCACGTTTGAGGCCGACCAAACCAAGCTCACCGAGGCGGGATGCCATATTCTGTTTGCCCCGACCGTTAGCGCGCTCTACCCCAATGGGCTAACCGCGCAGACGCGGGTGCACGTGCCTGAGGTGGGTGAGGGACTATGCGGTGGCTCACGCCCCGGGCATTTTGACGGCGTCTCCACCGTGGTGAGTATGCTGTTTAATCTCGTGCAGCCGGATGTGGCCTGCTTTGGCGAAAAGGATTATCAGCAGCTTGCGGTAATACGCAAGCTAGTGGCCGATCTGCACATGCCCATCGAGATTATTGGCGTGCCGATTGTACGTGCTGACGATGGCCTAGCGCTCTCCTCGCGCAACGGTTATCTCAGTGAACAGGAGCGTGCGGCGGCCCCTGCGCTGTATCGCACGCTGTGCGAACTGCGCGATGCCTTAGCACAAGGTGAAAGCGTTGAGCAGGTACTACAACGCGGCAAACACGCGCTGTATGATGCCGGCTTTACGCCCGACTACCTTGAGCTGCGTGACGAATCGCTAGGCACCGTCACGGCCGCCACGCGCCATGCCGTGCTACTCGGTGCCGCTAAACTCGGCCCGGCCCGGCTGATCGACAATCTCAGCGTGCAGCTACCTTGTGCTGCCACTGACTAGCCCGTAAGGCTAGCTCGTTACCAGGAGTTTCCATGCATACCATTATGCTCAAAGCCAAGCTGCATATGGCTCGCGTTACCCACGCGGTGCTGAATTATGAAGGCTCATGCGCCATCGACGGCGACCTGCTGGATATGGCGGGTATTCGCGAAAATGAACAGATCCAGATTTATAACGTTGAAAACGGCGAACGCTTCACCACCTATGCCATTCGTGGCGAAGAGGGTTCGCGGCTGATTTCGATTAATGGTGCAGCCGCCCACCTCGCCTCGCCAGGGCACCGCATCATCATCTGTAGCTATGCCCACTACTCCGAGGCCGAGCTTGAGCATCACCAGCCAGCGCTCGTGTACTTGCAAGAAGGCAACCACGTGAGCCACACCAGCAACGCCATTCCTGTCCAGTTGGCATAACGCTAACCCGCTGAGAATGCATCGTTAAACGGGCCGTTCATCGGCCCGTTTTTATTTGCTTAAAAAAGCGTATTGCCGCAACGCACAACCTTCCCCTATGCTGAGGGGTAAGTCTGACACAACATGCCAATAACAAGGGATAGGCCCAGCGGGGCTTCGCTATCCTTAATGAGAACGTTGCGTTACTTACCCAAGGAGCTTTTGTATGCAAGACGTGGTCATCGTAGCGGCACGCCGCACCGCCGTAGGGAGTTTTGGTGGATCACTCGCGGGCATTCCTGCCAGTGACTTAGGTGCACTGGTCATTAAAGACATTCTCGCCTCGACCGGCGTTGCCCCTGAAAAAATTGATGAAGTGCTGCTCGGCCAAGTGCTCACCGCAGGTGTTGGCCAAAACCCTGCACGCCAAGCAGCAATCAAGGCAGGCCTACCAGAAACCGTTCCTGCCATGACCATCAATAAAGTATGCGGCTCTGGCCTTAAAGCGCTGCATTTAGCCACCCAAGCCATTCGCTGCGGCGATGCTGAGATCATTCTGGCCGGTGGTCAGGAAAATATGTCAGCCTCCCCGCACATCTTGCCCAACTCTCGTAACGGCCAGCGCATGGGTGACTGGAAAGCCATCGACTCGATGGTGCATGACGGCCTGTGGGATGCGTTCAATAACTACCACATGGGCATCACCGCCGAGAACCTGGCTGAGAAATACAGCATTACCCGTGAAGAGATGGACGAATTTGCCGCCGCTTCACAGCAAAAAGCCGCAGCCGCGATTAAAGAAGGCAAGTTTAAAAGCCAAATCGTGCCGGTAGAAGTTCCCCAGCGCAAAGGCGACCCGGTGGTTTTTGATACCGACGAAAACCCGCGTGAAGTGTCTGCCGAAAAGCTGGGCGGCATGCGTCCTGCCTTCAAAAAAGATGGCACCGTGACTGCTGGTAACGCCTCATCACTTAACGATGGCGCAGCCGTGGTGATGCTCTGCTCGGCTGAAAAAGCCAAAGAGCTTGGCCTAGAGCCGCTGGCACGCATTGCCGCTTATGCCAACGCGGGCGTTGACCCTGCCATTATGGGCATTGGCCCGGCACCGGCCACTCGCCGCTGTCTAGAGAAAGCGGGCTGGAGTTTAGACGACCTCGACCTGGTCGAAGCCAACGAAGCCTTTGCTGCCCAAGCGCTCTCCGTTAACAAGGAGCTGGGCTGGGATACCTCTAAGGTGAACGTGAACGGCGGCGCCATTGCCCTGGGCCACCCCATCGGTGCATCCGGCTGTCGCGTACTGATTACGCTGCTGCACGAAATGATTGCCCGTGATGCCAAAAAAGGTCTCGCTACGCTGTGTATCGGCGGCGGCCAAGGTGTTGCTCTGGCGATTGAGCGCCCTTAATACGTCGGTGCTACTGACAATGAATGCCCCCGCAGTGCGGGGGCATTTTTTTGCTCAACTAAACAGGCGAAGCGCGCTTTTCTCTATTTTGCGATTAGCGATGCTTTTCTTTGACGACACGTGATGGCGTACGCAATACCAACAGCATGCCCAGCAGGAACAGGCCAGAGGCTGCCCACATGGTGACGGGTAGGCTGGTGCTGTCCACGACCTGCCCACCGACCATAGCGCCCACACCAATCGACATGTTAAACACAAAGGCCATTAACGCCGTGGCGGCCTCTGTATTCGGTGCTGTACGCAGTATCCAGGTTTGAATACTCACCGAGACGCTGCCAAATACAGCGCCCCACAGCATTAACAGCAGCACGCCACGGGTAGGCTCTACGCCCACCAC
This sequence comes from Halomonas sp. SIMBA_159, assembly GCF_046536035.1. Classification (NCBI taxonomy): domain Bacteria; kingdom Pseudomonadati; phylum Pseudomonadota; class Gammaproteobacteria; order Oceanospirillales; family Halomonadaceae; genus Halomonas; species Halomonas sp. SIMBA_159. Next base: position 115,578 of record NZ_JAWJBT010000009.1, on the reverse strand, counting down.
TGGGAAGATCGCCACAACCACCAGCAGTAAACTAGGAATCACAAGCACAGCACGGTACGGGTGGCGGCCAGCAAACATCCCGGCAGCGATGTTGCCTAAAATACCCGCTGCTCCATATAGCAGCAGCAGACTCCCCACATGGCGCTGCGCCACGCCGCTAATGTCCTGCAAGATAGGGCTGATGAAGGTATAGGCCACAAAATGCCCCACCACGACAAATCCTGTCGTGAGCACCGCCACGCGCACCCCGCGGTTACTTAACTGCTGTGCCAGCATTCGCAGCCGCACCGGCTCTTTTGGCGGCAGTGGCGGCAGCCAACACCACAGCGCAATGGCGGTGAGCAGGCTTAACCCGCCTAATGCCCCGAAGGCAACGCGCCAGTGGCTGGCATCGCCTAGCAGCGTGCCTAACGGCACGCCGAGTACCGACGCCGCCGCCACACCGCCAAAGATAAGCGTCATGGCTTTAGCGACTTGGTCACCAGGCACCAAGCGCGGCGCAATACTGCCCGCAATCGCCCAAAAGCCGCCGATGCTCATCCCTACCAACACGCGGGCCGCTAACAGCAGCGCAAAATTACTGGCCACCGCCGATAGCGCGCTGCCAACGACCATCACCACCATCATCAGCGTCAGCATGATGCGACGATCTAAACGCCCTACCGCCACGGGCAGAAGAGGCGCTGAAAACGCGGCCACCACGCCGGGCACGGTCACCATGAGCCCCGCCATACCCTGCGTTACCCCCATATCGGCCGCCACCTGAGAGAGCAGCCCAATGGGCAGCTGCTCGGCTGTCACCAACAGGAAAATGCCCATCATCACCGCGACCACCGCCCACCAACGCGGCGTTAGCTGTTGCTCCATGCTGTTTCCTCGTATTCCTAAGCACCTACACAAACAGAACCTATACAGGCAGTACCTATACAAGCAGTACCTTTACAAGCAGTGCCGATACAAACAACACCGCCCCCGCAGCCAGGGGCTGCGGGGGCGGTTGGTCATACGCGTAACGCTGCTTAGCTAGCGACGTCCGCTTCGGCAGCAGCAAACGCTGCCTTCTCTTCTTCGGTGATCTCTTTGATCGAGAGCTTCACGCGATTGCGGTTATCAATATCCAGTACTTTGACGATGACATCGTCGCCTTCGTTCAGGAAATCGCGAACGTTGTTGACGCGCTCCTGGACGATTTGCGAGATGTGCACCAAGCCATCGGTACCCGGCATGATGTTCACAAAGGCACCAAAGTCGGCGATACGGACCACTTTGCCGTTATACAGCTTGCCGATTTCCGCTTCGGCGGTAATCGCCAGGACGGTATCGATGGCTTTTTTAGCCGCCGCTTTGTCTTCCGCGTAAATGCGAACGGTGCCGTCATCATCAAGATCAATCGATGCGCCGGTATCTTCACAAATTTTACGGATGGTCGCGCCACCTTTACCGATCACGTCACGAATCTTATCGGGATCGATTTTGATCGTTGCCATGGACGGTGCGTTTTCAGACACGTCGGTACGGCTTTGGCTGATCACGGCGTTCATCTGAGCCAGGATACCGATGCGCGCTTCGTGTGCCTGCTGCAGCGCGGTCTCCATGATCTCTTCGTTGATGCCTTCGATCTTGATGTCCATCTGCAGAGCGGTAACGCCCTCTTCAGAACCGGCCACTTTAAAGTCCATATCGCCCAGGTGGTCTTCGTCACCCAGGATATCGGTCAGCACCGCATAGCCGTCTTCGTCTTTAACGAGGCCCATAGCGATACCAGCCACCGGCGCTTTCAGCGGAACGCCCGCATCCATCAACGCCAGTGAGGAACCACATACCGATGCCATGGAGCTAGAGCCATTGGATTCGGTAATTTCCGACACCACACGGATGGTGTAGGGGAACACGTCTTCAGAGGGCAGCATGGCTTGAACACCACGACGCGCCAAACGGCCGTGACCGATTTCGCGACGCTTGGGGCCACCCATAAAGCCAGCTTCACCTACCGAGTAGGGAGGGAAGTTGTAGTGAAGCATAAAGCGGTCTTTACGCTCGCCTTCCAGCGACTCGATCAGCTGCGAATCGCGCAGCGTGCCCAGTGTTGCCACGGCAATCGCCTGGGTTTCACCACGAGTAAAGATGGCAGAGCCGTGGGTTTTCGGCAGCACGCCAACTTCAATGGCCAGCGGGCGCACGGTGACGTTATCGCGGCCATCGATACGCGGCTCACCTTTGACGACGCGTGAACGCACGACGCGCTTCTCAAGCGCTGCGAACGCGCCCTTCACGTCATCTTTGCTGAACTTGCCTTCTGCTTCTTCGCCTTCAGCGGCCACTAACTGCTCAACGGCTTCGTCTTTCAGGGCCGCTAGCGCGTCCTGGCGAGCCATTTTGTCGGTGATGCGATACGCTTCACCCACTTTGGCTTCAAAGGCGTCGGCCATGGCGGTTTTCAGCGCCACGTTCTCAGCCGGAGCCTGCCACTCCCAGCGCGGCTTACCGGCTTCAGCGACCAGCTCTTTAATCGCGTTGACCGCGACCTGCATCTCCTGGTGGCCAAACAGTACCGCCCCCAGCATTTCATCTTCGAGCAGCTCTTGCGCTTCTGATTCAACCATCAGTACGGCGTTTTCCGTACCGGCAACCACCATGTCCAGCTCAGACGTGGTCAGCTCTTCAACCGTGGGGTTCAGGAAGTAGCCCTGCTCTTCGTTGAAGCCAACGCGAGCAGCGCCAATCGGGCCGTTAAACGGTACGCCAGAAATGCTCAGCGCCGCCGAGGTGCCCAGCATGGCCGCGATATCCGGGTCATGATTACGGTCAGTCGACAGAACGGTACAGATAACCTGTACTTCGTTCATAAACCCTTTGGGAAACAGCGGACGGATCGGACGATCGATCAAACGCGAGGTCAGGGTCTCTTTCTCAGTCGGGCGGCCTTCACGCTTAAAGAAGCCACCGGGGATTTTGCCGACTGCGTAGGTCTTCTCTTGGTAGTGTACCGAGAGCGGGAAAAAGGGCTGGCCTGGGTTCACATCTTTCTTCGCCACCACCGTACACAGTACGACGGTCTCGTCCATGGTGACCATCACGGCACCTGTGGCTTGGCGAGCGATACGCCCAGTTTCTAGAGTGACGGTGCTACGACCGTATTGAAACGTTTTTTTGACCGGATTCACGGCTACTTCCTTTAACATTAATAGCTACTTGTCTTTTCGCTTGGGTCGTTTTGACTCGCCACCATTCTAGGCGTTGATGCGCCTTACGGCTACCACAAACAAAAAAACGGGCAGCTCGCAAGGAGCTGCCCGTTTCGAATCATTGCCGTTAAAAACTTAGCGGCGCAGACCCAGACGCTGAATCAGAGACTGATAGCGTTCGAAATCTTTACGCTTCAGGTAGTCCAGCAGCTTACGACGCTGGTTTACCATGCGGATCAGACCACGACGAGAGTGGTGATCCTGCTTGTTGGTTTTGAAGTGGTCCTGCAGGCCGTTGATGTTAGCGCTCAGCAGTGCAACCTGAACTTCAGGGGAACCGGTGTCGTTGTCGCCGCGGCCGTATTCGTTGACGATCTCGGCCTTTTTCTCAGCGGTTAATGCCATCTGTCTCTCCAGTAAGCAATATGCCTAAAAATGAATGGGTGAGACCACGCATATTTGCAGTCTCAAGCTACTATTTTCCCGCAAATCGCCGCTTCCTTGCAACGTTTTACGAAATGGCGACTGTACTTAACAGCCGCTTGGGCGCTACTTCCTCAGGCCCTTTTACAACGCCAAGGCCGATAAACGTCTCAGCGTAATAAAGTCGTGTTAGCGCATCCGGTGATAACTCACCCGCGGCTAAATAGGCAGACTGCCCATGGGCAAGACGCCCATAAGAGGCTTCGTCGACACTCAGCGAAGGTAGATGATCAACCAGCACATCCGCAGGCATTAATTCTGCCTCACGGCTGGCTTGGTCTACCAAGGCTTCCAACGCTTCTAGTGTCCACATGGCGTCGCCGTTAAACGGCCCCGTTTTAAGCCTGCGCAGCTGGCTAATGTGGGCACCACAGCCTAGAGCATGACCAATATCTTCAGCCAACGTGCGGATGTAAGTGCCTTTACTGCAGCTTACTTCCAGCTCGAACGCGGTGCCCTCAAAGGCAAGCAGGCGCGAATCATACACGCTAACCCGCCGCGCTGCACGCTCTACGTGCTTGCCCTCACGGGCCAACTCGTAGAGCTTTTTGCCTTGATGTTTGAGGGCCGAATACATCGGCGGCACTTGCTCAATCTCACCGCGAAACTGCGTTAAGACCGACTCCACCGCCTCAGCCGTGAGTGATGGAACCTCACGCTGCTCAATGATCGTGCCTTCTGCGTCGCCGGTATCGGTGATCACACCCAGCTCGACGCGGGTGCGATACATCTTGTCGGCTTCCAGCAGATGTGCGGAGAACTTGGTGGCTTCCCCCAGGCAAATAGGCAGCAAGCCTGTCGCCATAGGGTCGAGCGTGCCGGTGTGCCCGGCTTTTTGCGCCTCAAACAGACGACGCACACGCTGCAGCGCGTGGTTGCTGGAGATGCCTTTCGGCTTATCCAGCAGCAGCACGCCATTCACCGGTAATCCACGACGGCGACGAGCCATTAACGCGTCTCCTCACCTTGCTCTTCACTGCCGCCCTCGTCATCCGCTTGACGGGCACGGTCAGTGGAGACCGCTTCGTCAATCAAAGATGAGAGGTGCTGGCCGCGCACCACGCTTTCATCAAAATGAAAGCGCAGCTCCGGCACGTGGCGCAGCTTAATACGCTTGGCAATTTGGCTTCTTAGAAACCCTGAGGCGCGCTTAAGCACCTGCAGGTTCTCCTTGATACGCTCAGGCTCCTGCTCACCCAGCAGGGTGACATAGATATCGGCGTAGCCAAGATCACGGCTAACGGTCGCACCGCTGACCGTGACCGTGCCCAAGCGCGGGTCTTTCACTTCGCGTTGGATCAGTACCGCCAGCTCCTTATGGAGCTGGTCGGCTACTCGGTCGGTACGCTTAAATTCGCGCATGCTTGCTCCTCGCGGCCTTACAGGCTGCGCTCGACCTTCACTTGGTCAAAGACTTCGATCTTGTCGCCGACCTGGACATCGTTGTAGTTCTTCACGCCGATGCCACACTCCATACCGTTACGTACTTCTTGTACGTCGTCTTTGAAGCGGCGCAGCGATTCGAGTTCGCCTTCGTAGATCACCACGTTGTCGCGCAGAACGCGGATGCGCTTGCTGCGTGACACCGTGCCTTCGACGACCATACAGCCGGCAACGGCACCAATCTTCGGAGCGCGGAATACGTCGCGAACTTCGGCCACACCGACGATCTCTTCTTTCCACTCGGGCGCGAGCATACCGCTCATCGCCTGCTTCACTTCGTCGATCAGCTGGTAGATAACGCTGTAGTAGCGCAGATCCAGGCCTTCACGCTCGATGATCTCACGGGCAGCCGCGTCAGCACGTACGTTGAAACCAACCACAATCGCTTCAGAAGCCAGTGCCAGGTTAGCGTCGGTACCGGTGATACCGCCCACGCCTGAAGACACAACGGCCACTTCCACTTCATCCGTGGACAGCTCTTCCAACGCACCTTTGATCGCTTCCAGCGAGCCTTGAACGTCAGCTTTCAGGACGATATTGACCTTGGCCACTTCGTCTTGGCCCATCTGGCTGAACATGTTCTCCAGCTTGGCTTTCTGCTGACGCGCCAGACGCACTTCACGATATTTGCCCTGACGGAAGTTAGCCACTTCACGGGCTTTCTTCTCATCGGCCACGACCATGAAGTCGTCACCCGCATCCGGCGTGCCGTCTAGGCCTTGGATCTCTACCGGCATGGCGGGGCCAGCGGTATCGACCTGTTGACCCAGCTCGTTGGTCAGCGCACGTACGCGACCGTAGTGCAGGCCTGCCAGTACGATGTCACCCTTCTTCAGCGTACCGTTCTGAACCAGCACGGTAGCGACCGGGCCGCGGCCTTTGTCCAAGCGAGACTCGACAACAACACCTTTACCAGGTGCTGACGGAACGGCTGTCAGCTCAAGTACTTCGGAGGCCAGCTGGATCGCTTCCAGCAGGTCTTCCATACCTTCACCGGTTTTGGCAGACACGTGAACAAACTGCGTGTCACCGCCCCACTCTTCAGAGATAACGCCGTGCTGCGACAGTTCGTTACGAATGCGGTCAAAATCAGCACCCGCTTTATCGATCTTGTTCACCGCAACGACCAGAGGGACTTCAGCGGCTTTCGAGTGCTCAATCGCCTCGACGGTCTGAGGCATCACGCCGTCGTCAGCTGCGACCACCAGGATAACCACGTCGGTGGCTTTTGCACCGCGGGCACGCATGGCGGTGAACGCCGCGTGGCCAGGGGTATCCAGGAAGGTGACGCCGCCGTGGTCATCTTCCACGTGGTAAGCACCGATGTGCTGGGTAATACCGCCCGCTTCGCCAGTGGCGACTTTGGCACGACGGATGTAGTCCAGCAGCGAGGTTTTACCGTGGTCAACGTGACCCATAACGGTCACAACGGGTGAACGGGTAATTTCTTCGCCTTCATAGGAAATGCCTTCCAGCATTTCCGTTTCCAGCGCGTCATCTTTTACCAGTTTGACCTTGTGGCCCATCTCTTCCACGACGATGGCCGCTGTATCCTGGTCAATCGTCTGGTTGATGGTCACCGCCGCACCCATGGTGAACATAGCCTTGATGACTTCGTTCGCCTTGATCGACATTTTGTCGGCCAGCTCAGCAACGCTGATAGACTCAGGAATCGAGACTTCACGCACGATCGGCTGAGTCGGCTTCTGGAAGCCGTGCTTGCCGTTGCCGCTTTGGCTTGCGCCACCGCGACGTCCGCCACGGCGTTCGGCACGCTTCACTTTCTTGCCACCGCCACGCTTACGCTCTTCGCGGTCGCCACGGTCTTCGTCATCGTCACGACCTTTCTTCTTCGCAGCAGCCTTTTTAGGCGGCGCGGTACGACGGTCGGTACGGCCTTCTTTTGGCGGCGCTGGCGGCAGATCGTCGCCTGTCGGCGTATCGTCGATCTCAAGCTCAGGCACCACGACATCAAGTGCCGCCGGCACTTTGGCGGTTCTGGGCTTTGCATCAAGCTCTTTTTTACTACGCGCTGCTTCAGCTTCTTTATTACTGCGCGCAGTCGCTTCCGCTACCTGTGCAGCACGGGCTTTCTGTGCAGCGGCTTTTTCCTCGGCTTCACGCGCATCAGAAACCTTGCGCTCAGCTTCAGCTTCAGCCATGTCGCCCACTAACTGGCGTGGACCAGTGTAGCTAGGCTCTGCGGCTTTCGGTTTTTCGTCTTCAGCGCTTTTAACGTAGGTTTTCTTCTTACGAACCTGTACTTCAATCGTTTTACCGCGCTCGCCAGTTTTGATGCGGCTGCGGGTTTTACGCGTCAACGTAATACGGTTTTTGCTCGGCTCGCTATCACCGCCGCCATGGCTTTTCTTCAAAAAGCTCAGCAACGTCTGCTTGTCATCTTCAGACACAGCGTCGCCTTCAGAAGCATGCTTCAAGCCTGCTTCTTTCATCTGTTCCAATAGGCGGGGCACATCGCGACCCACTTTTACTGCAAAATCTTTAACTGTCATATCTGACATAGTGACCCTCCTAAACCCGTGACCTGTTTACTGTGTGTTTGAATCCGATGCGTCATCGACTTCAAACCAGGGCGCACGGGCAGTCATGATCAGTGCCGCTGCGCGCGCTTCGTCCAACTCCTCGATATCGACCAGATCGTCGACGGACTGCTCGGCGAGATCTTCCATTGTAACGATACCGCGGCTGGCCAGGATGAAGGCCAGGTGGCGCTCCATGCCGTCCATCTCCAGCAGATCTTCTGCCGGCTGGGCACCGTCTAGCGCTTCTTCCGAGGCAATCGCCATCGTCAGCAGCTCGTCTTTCGCACGTGCACGCAGCTCTTCTACCAACGCTTCATCGAACTCTTCGATTTCGAGCATCTCTTCAAGCGGCACGTAAGCAACTTCTTCCAGGGTGGTGAACCCTTCTTCTACCAGCAGGCGGGCAACGTCTTCGTCCACTTCTAGGTGCTGAACGAAAGAGTCCACCAGGCTGTCGATCTCTTGCTCGCGCTTAGACTCGGCTTCGTCTTCGGTCATGACGTTGATACGCCAGCCGGTCAACTCAGAGGCTAAGCGGACGTTCTGACCGCTACGGCCGATGGCCTGCGCCAGATTGTCCTGAGCCACTGCCACGTCCATCGCATGGGCGTCTTCGTCCACAAGGATAGACGCCACATCGGCCGGTGCCATGGCATTGATCACCAGCTGTGCCGGGTTGTCATCCCACAGCACAATATCCACACGCTCGTTTTGCAGCTCAGACGATACCGCCTGAACCCGTGAACCCCGCATACCGACGCACGCACCGACAGGGTCGATACGGCGGTCGTTGGTTTTCACCGCAATCTTGGCTCGTGAGCCAGGGTCGCGCGCAGCGCCTTTGATTTCAATCAGCTGTTCGGCAATTTCCGGCACTTCGATTTTGAACAGCTCAATGATGAACTCAGGGCACGTACGAGACAGCTGCAGCTGCGCGCCGCGAGCATCCGCATCGACCTTCACCAACAGGGCGCGCACGCGCTCGTTCATACGATAGCGTTCGCCGTGGATCATTTCGTTACGGGGCAGGAACGCTTCTGCGTTTTCGCCCAGATCGATGATCAAGCCATCACGAGTGGTCTTTTTGACGATACCCGCGACCAGCTCGCCTTCACGATCAGCGTACTGACGGACGACTTCGGCGCGCTCGGCTTCGCGCACTTTCTGCACGATGACCTGCTTGGCGGTTTGCGCTGCAATCCGGCCAAACATCGCGTTATCAATTTTCTGTTCAACCACATCGCCAAGTTTCAGCGGCGGATCGCGCTGCTCGGCAATGGTTTCTTTAATTTCGTAGTCTGGCGTTTCGAATTCGTCATCTTCGACCACGGTCCAGAGGCGGAACGTATCGTAGTCACCGGTACGGCGATCAATATGAACGCGCACATTGGCTTCTTCATGTTCAAAACGCTTACGCGACGCGCTGGCAAGCGCGGCTTCTACCGCTTCGAAGATGACATCGCGGGGGACGCCTTTTTCATTAGAGATCGCGTCCACGACCATTAAAATTTCTTTACTCATGCGTTTGCCTCGCCAGAAAACCTGTCCTTTTGTGCATCATCCCGGCGCTTGCCGGAAGCCGCGACCCGTGTTACTTGTCGAACTGCGGGACAACGTGCGCAGAATCGATGCTTTCGATAGGAAAGCAGTACTCTTCGCCTTCCAGTTGCAGCAGCACTTCATCCCCCTCGACGCCTGCGAGAAGCCCTTGATATTTGCGTCGCCCATCAAACGCGACGCGCAGCTTCAATGCCACGTGATGGCCTTGATAGCGCGTAAACTGTTCCAGGGAGTAAAGGGGGCGTGCCATGCCGGGTGACGAGACCTCCAGACGATATTCGCCGGGAATCGGGTCTTCCACATCCATAACGGCACTGACCTGACGGCTAATATCAGCGCAGTCTTCCACGCTGACACCGCTTTCGCGCTCGATGTAAATCACCAAACGTGAATGCTTGCCCTGGGAAATATGGTCGATACCCCAAAGTTCGAAGCCCATAGCGGCAACGACAGGTTCGATCAGCGCGTGAAGCGCAGCGTGTTTTGTGGCCACAGACAAAGCTCCTATAGCCGTTGCATCAGGCACCTGGCCAGGAGTCATAAGAAAAGCTAGGTGGCTGATTGGCATTACCTGGGAATGTGTCTCTGGCTACTCGGACAACATCCGCTCGTGAGACACTCTTGGCTCGCAAAAAGCTATCAACAACTATTGATAAAAACCGTTGACAAAATCGTCAACAAACAGCTGTTGATAAAAAGCTACTAACAAAAAGCCCCTTCACAGGAAGGGGCTTTTTGAAAGAAACCTGTAATACCACATTAGCATCAAGTCTCGGCGTTTTCGCCATTCTAAAGCTCAGTATTGATCGCTTTAAAATATAAACTATGCTGCTAATTAAATGGTAGCGGGGACCGGATTTGAACCGATGACCTTCGGGTTATGAGCCCGACGAGCTACCAGACTGCTCCACCCCGCATCAATCTAGGTCGACGATAATAGACACTTGAAGATCTTACGTCAAGAACTCATTTCAAGAACTTGATTCAAAACCATTTCAAGTGCATCTTTCGTCTCAGGTGCCAACCCTGACATCCTAGGGCCAAAACTCTGGGAAGCTGGTAAACCAGCAAAACAGATGGTGCCGAAGGCGGGACTTGAACCCGCACGACCATACGGTCACTACCCCCTCAAGATAGCGTGTCTACCAATTCCACCACTTCGGCATCAGGGGAGGCTAAAGAAATCTAACTCAGCGATTACTCGCTGCTTTCCTCTAGCACTGGCGCGGTATTATCCATACTTGCAGGGGAGTCGTCAAGCGTTGGAATATTTTGCTGCTGCTCGATCATACGCGCATCAGGAATACCCGCTTCCGGCGCTTGGCCCGCCTGGGTCGCAAAGTAGGCCAGTGCCATAGAGGTCACAAAAAAGCCTGCTGCGAGAATACCGGTTGTACGCGACAGGAAGTTACCGCTGCCCCGCGAGCCGAAAACCGTTTGTGACGCACCGCCACCAAAGGCTGCGCCAGCTTCAGCACCTTTACCCTGCTGGAGCAGGATGAGTACCACCAAGGCGACCGCAATCACCACGTGAACCATAAGAATTGCAACTTGCATTGAGTTATCCTGCTGACTGACAAATGGCGTAGAAATCATCGGTTTTAAGTGAGGCACCGCCTACTAAACCGCCGTCGATGTCCGGCTGGGCGAGCAGCTCAGCCGCGTTACTTGCATTCATGCTACCGCCGTAAAGCAGTTTAAGCTGCTCGGCAAGCGACGCATCAAACCCTGCCTGATAAGCCCGAATACCCGCCATCACCTCTTGTGCCTGCTCTGGCGTGGCCGTGCGCCCGGTGCCAATCGCCCAAACGGGTTCATAAGCAATCACCACGTGCAGCCGCTGCTCCGGCGCTAGGCGTGACATGATATAGCCCACTTGGCGCAAGACAACCTCCATGGTGTGGCCTGCATCACGCTCTTCCAGCGTTTCTCCGACGCATAGGATGGGCGTTAATCCCGCGTCAAGCGCTGCCAACAGGCGATCGAATACCTGCTCGTCACTCTCCCGGTAAAGCTGCCGACGTTCGGAATGGCCTACCAACACATAGCTCACCCCAAACTCTTTCAGCATGCTGCCACTGACTTCACCTGTGTGAGCACCTGAGTGATGGGGATTTAGCGTTTGCGCCCCTAACTGCAGCGGCGTGCCGCTGAACGCTTGGCGTGCAGCGTCTAGATAAGGAAACGGCGGAATGACGACTACGTCGATACTGGCAGGCAGCGCGGCAGATGCAAAGGCCTGGCCAAACGCGTCGATCAACGCCGCAGAACCGTTCATTTTCCAGTTGCCGGCAATTAATGGCGTACGCATGGATAATCCTCACTCAAGGTGGAGCGAAATGGTATAGGAGCCGCCTTGTCAAGACAACCGCTGTTGTAAGCCCAATGATAGGGATGAAGCGCTTTAAGAGACAAGAACCGAGCTTCCTTCATCGACCGTTCAGCCAAGCAGGGCCTGTACCTGCCCGGCCAGCTTATTAGCTAAGCGATCCACATCAAGATGCGCACGCCCTTCTACCATCACGCGAATCAACGGCTCAGTGCCAGACGGGCGCAGCAACACACGCCCCTGGTCGCCTAGCTCTGCTTCTAGTGTGGCAACGGCATCTAGCAGCGGCTGAGCGGTCATTACTTCTTTCGCGTTCGACCCTGCAGGCAAACGCACATTCACTAATGACTGAGGCACTTTTTCAAGCCCCTTGAGCAGCGCAGGCAACGGTTTTTGCTCGCGCACCATCAGCGCCAATACCTGCAGAGCCGAGACAATGCCGTCACCTGTGGTTTGCACATGGCCGCATACGATATGCCCTGATGCTTCACCGCCCAACTCCCAGCCGTTAGCCGCCATCATTTCCATTACAAAACGGTCGCCCACCTTGGCACGCTGAAAGGGAATACCGAGCCTGTCTAACGCCATGGCTAGGCCAAAGTTACTCATTAGCGTGCCCACCACGCCACCCTCTAGCAAACCACGCTCATAGCGGTCGCGGGCAATCAGGTAGAGAATATCGTCGCCATCCACTTCACGCCCGTCAGCGTCTACTAACAGCACACGATCACCGTCGCCATCAAAGGCGACGCCCAGGTCTGCGCCTTGCTGAATCACCGCCGCCCGCAGCGCTGCGGGATGAGTAGAGCCAACATGGTGATTGATATTCAAGCCATCCGGCGCGGTGCCAATCACGCTGACCTCAGCCCCAAGCTCACGAAAAACGCTAGGGGCAATATGGTAGGTAGCGCCATGGGCACAGTCCAATACCACTTTCAGCCCATGCAGGCTAAGGCGGTCCGGCAGTGTGGACTTACAAAATTCAATATAACGCCCGGCAGCATCATCAATACGCGTTGCCTTGCCCAACTGCGCGGCATCCGCCGTGGTCAGCGGCGCTTCCAACATGGCCTCAATTTGGTCCTCTACCTCGTCCGGCAATTTTTTGCCTTCGGCGGAAAAAAACTTAATGCCGTTATCGTCAAACGGGTTATGTGAGGCTGAAATCACAATGCCCGCATCGGCCCGGAAGGTGCGCGTGAGGTACGCAATCCCAGGCGTGGGCATTGGCCCCAACAGAGAGACATCCACACCCGCGGCTGAAAGCCCTGCTTCCAGCGCCGACTCAAACATATAGCCAGAAATACGCGTGTCTTTGCCAATCAATACCCGCGTGCGGCCTTTCTCTCGGCGCAGCACCTGCCCTGCCGCCCAGCCAAGCTTGAGCATAAAATCAGCGGTAATGGGTGCCTGACCCACGGTGCCGCGAATACCGTCAGTGCCGAAATAGCGTCGTGTCATAACGAGAGTTCCTTATCAACGGGCGGCTCGCATCCCTCTTGCAGCACCGCCCAAGCCATATTCACGGCATCCACCGTTGGCCCAACATCATGCACCCGTAGGATGCTCGCCCCGCGCTCCACCGCCATAGCGGCTAACGCCAAACCACCTGCTAACCGCTCTTCTACCGGACGACCTAGCACTTTGCCAATCATGCTTTTACGTGACATGCCGACCAAAATAGGCAGCTCAAGCGCAAGCAATGACTCCATATACTTGAGTAGACGCAGGTTATGCTCGACGGTTTTACCGAACCCAAACCCTGGGTCAATCAAGAGCCGGTTACGACGCAACCCAACCGCCTCACAGGCAGCAGCACGCTCAGATAAATAGGCGGCGACCGCCTGTTCAACCGGCTGGTCATAGCGAGGCGCCTGCTGCATATCCTGAGGCTCACCCTGGCGATGCATCAGACATACGGGCAAGCCGCTGCTGGCAGCGGCCATCAACGCTCCCTCACGCTCAAGCGCACGCACATCGTTAATCATCCCTGCGCCTAAGGCGCTGGCTTCGCGCATCACCGTGGCACTGCTGGTATCGACCGATACCAACGCATCCAGCTCGCGCACTAAGGCCTCAACGACGGGCGCCACACGGTCTAACTCTTGCTGCTCAGTCACCGGCGTGGCACCTGGGCGCGTCGACTCACCGCCTACATCAATCATAGCGGCACCTTCGGCGAGCATGCGCTCGGCGTGGCGCAGCGCATCATCAAGGGCAACGTGCCGCCCACCGTCGGAAAACGAGTCAGGCGTCACGTTTAGAATACCCATGACCCTCGGAAACGAGAGATCTAGCGTATGACGCCCGCAACGCAGCTGCAGAGCACTCCCTGCATGGCGTGAAGGCGATGAAGGGTCAACGTTCAGTTTCATACTGCCGCCTAAAAATAAAAAGAAACATAGCTACTATTGGCACACAGCATAACAAAAAGGCGCCCCATAATGGGACGCCTTTGCTAACACCTGCGGCATGGGCCTTAAGGGCCAGCAGGACCGCCTAACGGGTCAGAAGGGCGACGACGAGGCTCATCGCTGTCTTCTTCACTGTCATCACCGGATTCACTCGGTGCTTCGTCCTTCGCCTTCACTTCAGGCTTGTCATCGTTGACGGGCATGCCGCCACCTGATGAGTCGCCGTCGCTCCAGCCTTCAGGCGGACGCGGATCGCGGCCTTCCATGATGTCTTTCAGCTGAGTAGCGTCGATAGTTTCAAACTTCATCAGCGCTTCAGCCATGGCATCAAGCTTGTCACGGTTGTCGTGCAGAATCTGGCGCGCCTGCTCATAACACTGGTCAATAATCTTGCGTACTTCTTTATCAAGACGCGTGGTGGTTTCGCCCGACTTCAGCTTACCGCCGCCCTGACCAGGGCCACCGAGGAACTGATGCGACTCGTCCTCATCGTACATGAGCGGGCCCATTTCATCGGACAGGCCCCATTTGGCCACCATGTTATGGGCAAGCTCTGTCGCGCGCTTGATGTCGTTAGAGGCGCCGGTGGTAACACCGTTTGGCCCAAGCGTCATTTCTTCGGCAATACGACCACCGAACAGCGAGCAGAGCTGGCTGATAATCTGCTGACGCGAAAGGCTGTAGCGGTCCTCTTCCGGCAGGAACATCGTCACACCCAGCGCCCGGCCACGGGGAATAATCGTGACCTTATAGACCGGGTCGTGCTCCGGCATAACCAAACCGATAATCGCGTGACCCGCTTCGTGATACGCGGTGTTCAGCTTCTCTTTATCGGTCATGACCATCGACTTGCGCTCAGCGCCCATCATGATCTTATCTTTGGCCAGCTCAAGCTCTTCCATGCTGACCAAACGCTTGTTACGACGAGCAGCAAATAGCGCGGCTTCGTTTACCAAGTTGGCGAGATCAGCACCAGAGAAACCTGGCGTACCGCGCGCAATCAGCAGCGGCTTCACGTCATCCGACAGCGGCACTTTACGTAAGTGAACGCCAAGAATGTGCTCACGACCACGGATATCCGGCAAACCAACGGTCACCTGGCGGTCGAAACGACCGGGGCGCAGCAGCGCCGGGTCAAGCACGTCCGGGCGGTTGGTGGCGGCGATGACAATGATGCCTTCGTTGGCTTCAAAGCCGTCCATTTCCACCAGCAGCTGGTTCAGCGTTTGCTCACGCTCATCGTTACCGCCGCCCATGCCGGTACCGCGAGAGCGGCCAACAGCATCAATTTCGTCGATAAAGATAATGCAGGGCGCCTGCTTCTTCGCCTGCTCGAACATGTCACGTACGCGAGACGCACCGACACCCACGAACATCTCTACGAAGTCAGAGCCCGAAATCGAGAAGAACGGCACCTTCGCTTCGCCCGCGATGGACTTAGCCAGCAGCGTTTTACCGGTACCGGGCGGGCCCACCATCAGCACACCGCGGGGAATAGTACCGCCCAAGCGCTGGAACTTAGTGGGGTCGCGCAGGAAGTCGACGAGTTCTTCAACCTCTTCCTTCGCTTCATCACAACCAGCCACATCTGCAAAGGTGGTTTTGATCTGGTCTTGGGAGAGCAGCTTCGCCTTGGATTTACCGAAGCTCATCGGGCCGCCTTTGCCACCACCAGCGCCGCCCTGCATTTGGCGCATAAAGAACATAAAGATGGCCAGGATCAGCAGAATCGGGAAGCTTGCAATCAGCAGGCGCGTCCAGATGCTTTGCTGCTCTGGCTCTTTACCCACGACCGTCACGTTATTGCTGAGCAGGTCATCCATCAGCTTCGGGTCTTCCGCTGCCGGACGAATCGTCTGGAACTGTGACCCATCCGTACGCTCACCAGAGATGGTATAGCCATCAATCGTGACGCTACGAACCTGCTGATTTTGCACCTGCTGCACAAACTGGGAGTAGTTGGTGGTTTGTGGTGCGCTTTCCGTACTGAAATTATTGAACACTGTCAGTAGAACGGCCGCGATGACCAACCACAGAATCAGGTTCTTCGCCATATCGTTCAAGGGGCTACCCTCATTACAAGAATCCGTCAGTTAACCGCTAGTACTCTGACCTTACACTAGAGTACAACGTTCAACCATTGCCAAAGCACATTTGGCTTTGGGCCATCTGTGTCACGCTCGTCCAATGTGCATAATGTGACACACCTTACGCTTGCCTGTCTGGCAATCGTGGTGATAAATCTTTGCTATAACACTTGCCCGTACCACCAGGGCACCACCAGGGCCGTACCAGCGCTGGCTAACCGCGATAGCCCTCCGCTAAAAAATAGACTTCTCGGGAGCGAGCCCGCGAGGCATCCGGTTTGCGGGTGACCACACGATCAAAACTGCCCCGCAGCTCTTTCAAGTAGTTATCAAAGCCTTCGCCCTGGAAGACTTTGACCAAAAAGCGCCCTTTGGGGGAAAGCGTCTCACGAGCCAACTCCAGCGCTAGCTCTACCAAGTACATCGCTTGGGGCTGGTCGATAGCTGCCATACCACTCATATTGGGGGCCATGTCCGACATAACAAGGTCTACCGGACGATTTCCCAAGCGCTCCATAATCGCATTCAGCACGCTCTCTTCGGTAAAATCACCCTGCAGAAAGTCCACGCCTGCCAGTGCATCCATCTCCAAAATATCGGAGGCGATGACCACGCCTTCCGGCCCTACCTTCTCTGCGGCAATTTGACTCCAACCACCGGGGGCAGCACCCAAATCAATGACCGTCATGCCTGGGCGGAACAGCTTATCTTTTTCATCCAGCTCCAGCAGTTTGTAGCTCGCCCTTGAGCGATAGCCATCCTGCCAGCTCTGCTTGACGTACTGGTCATCAAAATGTTCTTTTTTCCAGTTATTGCTGGTTTTGCTCACTGAATGTTTACGACTTGGGGGCTTTTGCTGCATGTGGGAATCTGACACTGGAATAAGAGATGGGCGCATTGACGCGATTGCTTTCACTTAGCGGCATTTCACCGTAAGATGGAACGTTAAGCGCTAACCGGGATACCGCAAGATACCATGAGCTTGTCACAGGCACAAAAGAAAGCATTTCGTAGCATTGGCCACCATTTGAACCCCGTGGTCACCGTTTCTGAGAACGGCGTCTCCGAAAATCTGCTCGCAGAACTCAGCCGCGCGCTCAATGATCACGAGCTGATCAAGGTGAAGCTCGCGCTGCCAGAGCGGGACGACCGCGCCGCGGTGATTAACGAGCTGCTTGCTGATAGCAAAGCCGAGCTCGTGCAAACCATTGGCAAAATGGCGCTGCTGTATCGCCACAATCCGAAGGTCAATCCAAAGCTTTCTAACGTTACTCGCTTTGAGGCTCATCACGGGCGACACTAACGCGCACCGTAATATGCTGACACGGCGCCAAGCGCCGCTAAGCCAAAAGGCCCGGCGCAGTTACCTGCATCGGGCCTTTTTTATAGCGCTATCAGCACGCGTTTAGAGGTGTTCAACCGTCTCAACTTCGTACTCAACGTCGCCACCCGGGGTCTTCACTACCACCACGTCGCCCTCTTCTTTACCAATCAGAGCACGAGCGATAGGTGACGTCACTGAAATACGGCCTTCTTTAATATTGGCCTCATCTTCACCCACGATACGGTAGGTAACGCTGGCATCGCTGTCCAAATTCAGCAGCGATACGGTCACACCAAAAATAACCTTGCCGGTTTTCGGCAGCTTGGTGACATCAATCACCTGGGCAACCGAGAGCTTGCTCTCGATTTCCTGAATACGGCCTTCAATAAACCCCTGCTGTTCACGGGCGGCGTGGTACTCGGCGTTCTCCTTAAGGTCGCCGTGTTCACGCGCTTCAGCGATCGCTGCAATCACTTGAGGGCGAGCTTCGCCCTTCAGGTGGTTGAGCTCTTCGCGAAGGCTTTTTTCTCCCGCTACCGTCATCGGGACCTTATTCATTTATTTGCTCCTGCATGCAGATCCTGAAGGCGCCGCACCGTAATCTCCCTACCGTACTCTAGCGCCATGCAAACAGCATTAGCGCCCGCCAAGGTGGTCGCATAGGGCACCTTGCGCGCGAGAGCAGTACGGCGAATGATCGAAGAGTCGTTAATTGCTTGACGACCTTCGGTAGTGTTCACGATGTAGGCGATTTCGTCGTTCTTCAGCAGATCGACGATATGGGGACGGCCTTCGTAGACTTTATTGACGTGCTCCACGGGTAGCCCGGCGGCTTCAATCGCTGCTGCCGTGCCGCGTGTTGCACAAAGTGTGAAGCCCAATGTTAGCAGAGAACGGGCCACTTCGATAATCCCCTGCTTATCAGGCTCACGCACTGACAGGAACGCTTTACGGTCGCCATCCAGCGCCGGGATCGCTTCACCCGCGCCGAGCTGCGCCTTGAAGAAGGCTTCTGCGAAGGTATCGCCCGAGCCCATTACTTCACCGGTGGATTTCATTTCCGGCGAGAGAATCGGGTCAACGCCCTGGAACTTGTTGAACGGGAAGACCGCTTCTTTCACGCTGTAGAAGTGCGGCACGATTTCGCGCTCGAAGCCCTGTTCGGCCAGGGTTTTACCGGCCATACAGCGGGCAGCAATCTGTGCCAGCGAGGTGCCAATGCACTTGGAAACAAACGGCACGGTACGCGATGCGCGGGGGTTGACCTCGATCACGTAGATCTCGCCATCCTGCCAGGCCAGCTGCACGTTCATCAGGCCGTTCACGCCCAGCTCCACGGCCATTTTCTTGACCTGCTCGCGCATCTCATCCTGCACATCGGCAGGCAGCGAGTAAGGCGGCAGCGCACAGGCGGAGTCACCGGAATGAACGCCCGCTTGCTCTACGTGCTGCATGATACCGCCGATCACGACCTGCTGGCCGTCTGAGACTGCGTCGATATCCACTTCTACCGCGGCGCTCAGGAAGTGATCCAGCAGTACCGGCGAGTCGTTAGAGACTTTCACCGCGTTGGTCATGTAGTTTTCAAGCTCGGAGGCGTCGTAGACGATCTCCATCGCCCGGCCGCCCAGAACGTAGCTCGGGCGCACGACCAGGGGGTAACCAATTTTTTCAGCTTTGGCGAAGGCATCTTCAAAGCTGCGCGCGGTAGCGTTAGGCGGCTGCTTCAGGCCAAGCTTGTCGATCATCACCTGGAAGCGCTCGCGGTCTTCAGCGCGGTCGATGGCGTCCGGCGTGGTGCCGATAATCGGTACGCCTGCGGCTTCCAGCTCGCGAGCCAGCTTCAGTGGGGTTTGGCCGCCGAACTGTACAATCACGCCCACCGGCTTCTCTTTATCGGCAATTTCCAGCACGTCTTCCAGCGTGACGGGCTCGAAGTAGAGCCGATCAGAGGTGTCGTAGTCGGTAGAAACGGTTTCCGGGTTACAGTTAACCATGATGGTTTCGTAGCCGTCGTCGCGCATCGCGAAGGCGGCGTGAACGCAGCAGTAGTCAAACTCGATACCCTGGCCAATACGGTTCGGTCCACCGCCCAGCACCATGATTTTCTGGCGATCAGAGACGTCCGCTTCGCACTCTTCCTCGTAGGTGGAGTACATGTAGGCGGTATCCGACGCAAACTCGGCGGCACAGGTGTCCACACGCTTGTACACCGGGCGAATGCCTGCTGCCTGGCGGGTTTTGCGGAACTCTTTTTCCGACACGCTCAGAAGCTTAGCTAAACGGGCATCACCAAAGCCTTTACGCTTGAGCTGGTAAAGCTCGCGAGCAGAGAAATCGGAAAGCGTTCGCTTAGCCACCGCGTTTTCGGTCAGCACCAGATCTTCAATCTGCACCAGGAACCAGCGGTCGATGTTGGTCAGTGCAAAAATCTCATCCACGCTCATGCCGGAGCGCATAGCGTCGGCCACAAAGAAGATACGCTCGGCACCCGCCGCCTGCAGCTCGCCCTTGATCTGGGCCATGGCTTCATCGGTGAATTCGGTCACGATCGGGTCGAGGCCGTCGTTACCGGTTTCCAACCCGCGCAGCGCTTTTTGCAGCGACTCTTGGAACGTGCGGCCAATCGCCATCACCTCACCCACCGACTTCATCTGGGTGGTCAGGCGGTCGTTCGCTTGGGGGAATTTCTCGAACGTAAAGCGCGGAATTTTGGTCACGACATAGTCGATGGACGGCTCAAACGACGCCGGGGTTTGGCCGCCAGTAATGTCGTTCTGCAGCTCATCCAGGGTGTAACCCACCGCCAGCTTCGCGGCGATTTTAGCAATCGGGAAACCGGTGGCCTTCGATGCCAGCGCCGACGAGCGCGACACACGCGGGTTCATCTCGATCACGACCAGACGACCGGTTTTCGGGTCCATACCAAACTGCACGTTGGAGCCGCCGGTTTCCACGCCGATTTCACGCAGTACCGCGAGGCTCGCGTCCCGCATGATTTGGTACTCTTTATCGGTCAGCGTTTGCGCCGGCGCCACGGTGATGGAGTCGCCGGTGTGGACGCCCATCGGGTCGAAGTTTTCAATCGCGCAAACGATAATGCAGTTATCGTTTTTGTCGCGCACCACTTCCATTTCGTACTCTTTCCAACCCAGCAGCGACTCATCGATGAGCAGCTCGTGGTTGTTAGAAAGCTCGAAACCGCGGGTACAGATCTCTTCGAACTCTTCCTTGTTGTACGCTACGCCGCCGCCGGAGCCACCCATGGTGTAAGAAGGGCGAATAATCGTCGGGAAGCCAAGCTCTGCCTGAATCTCCCACGCCTCGTCCATGGTATGCGCTACTTTGGCTTTCGGGCACTCCAAGCCGATGCGCTTCATGGCTTGGTCGAACAGGTCGCGGTCTTCCGCCATATTAATGGCGTCGGCGTTGGCGCCGATCATCTCAACGCTGTACTTGGCCAGCACGCCATGCTTTTCAAGATCCAGCGCGCAGTTCAGCGCGGTTTGGCCGCCCATGGTGGGCAGAATAGCGTCAGGGCGCTCGACTTCGATAATTTTCTCAACCGCCTGCCAAGTAATCGGCTCGATGTACGTGGCATCGGCCATGGCGGGGTCGGTCATGATGGTAGCCGGGTTAGAGTTGACCAAAATAACCCGGTAACCCTCTTCGCGCAGCGCTTTACACGCCTGAGCGCCAGAGTAGTCGAATTCGCAGGCCTGGCCGATGACAATCGGACCAGCGCCAATGATAAGAATGCTATTGATATCGGTACGCTTAGGCATAACGGTTCCCGCAAAAAGTGGTGACGATGAGCATCAAAACGGCGTAACTAGGCAATGAGAGACAGCGCGGCTAACTTAGCGGCGCGCCTGCATCATGGCGATAAAGCGATCAAACAGCGGCGCGACATCGCGCGGGCCAGGGCTGGCTTCCGGGTGGCCCTGAAAACTAAACGCCGGGCGGTCGGTACGCTCAATACCCTGCAGGGTGCCATCAAACAGCGAACGGTGCGTCGCACGCACGTTGCTGGGTAGGGTCGCTTCATCGGCGGCAAAGCCGTGGTTTTGGCTGGTGATCATCACGGTGCCGGTGTCTAAATCCTGTACCGGGTGGTTGGCACCGTGGTGGCCGTGGCTCATCTTGACCGTTTTGGCACCGGAGGCCAGCGCCAGCAGTTGGTGGCCTAGGCAGATACCAAACACCGGGGTATTGGTTTCCAACACTTCTTGGATCGCTTTAATCGCGTAGTCGCAGGGCTCAGGGTCGCCGGGGCCGTTGGCGAGGAACACGCCATCGGGGTTCATCGCCAGTACCTCAGCCGCAGGCGTTTGCGCGGGCACCACCGTCAGGCGGCAGCCGCGTGCCGCCAGCATACGCAGGATGTTGAACTTAACACCGTAATCAAACGCGACCACATGGTAAGGGCGCTCGCCCTGGGTGGTATCCGCGTAACCTTCGCCCAAGGTCCACTCGCCTTCCGACCACTCGTACGCTTCTTTGCACGAGACTTCCTTGGCTAAATCCATGCCCTTCAGGCCCGGGAATGCCTTCGCCGCCGCCAGCGCCCGCTCTACGGCATCCTCACCTTCTGCATCGGCACCCGCCAGAATCGCTCCGTTTTGGGCTCCTTTATCGCGCAAAATACGCGTTAGGCGGCGGGTATCGATATCCGCAATGCCCAGCACGTTTTGGCTTTTCAGGTAATCAGAGAGGGTTTGCTCAGAGCGGAAGCTGCTGGCCAGCAGAGGGAGATCGCGAATTACCAAGCCCGCTGCCGCAATCGAGTCAGACTCTACATCTTCAGAATTGATGCCGGTGTTGCCGATATGGGGATAGGTCAGGGTGACTATTTGGCGGGTGTAAGAGGGGTCAGTGAGGATTTCTTGGTAGCCGGTCATGGCTGTATTGAACACCACCTCACCGCTTGTGACTCCATCCGCGCCAATAGCAGTACCATGAAACACACTGCCATCTTCCAGGGCCAATATCGCGGGTTTGCTCAATGCGGGGTTATTCAAAACAAGTTCTCCCATGCTGGTGGGAGCCTGTGGGCGCAGGCTCAGCGATCCGGTTGTCGGCGTTTGCGTGCAAACGTCGGGTCGTAAAAAAGCGGGACGAAGCCGACAGTAAAAAAATCGGTTTCATCCCGCTTGTTGTTCTCTTCCATGGCATCTGTAACGGCATCGGCCACGGTGCAGCATCTAGCTGACTATTTTTTAACTAAACGGCCAGTGCAACAAGCGCGGTGCTCTCTCTACAGCTCTTCACTATAGATATTTTGCTGCTTTTTGCAGCCACTGGGCCAAAATTTTTGGAATGTTACAGGATTTACCGGCCTTCGGCTAGCCCTTTATTGTAAGCGCTGCACCGAAGGCTACTTTGCTGATTAGTTAAGTGCCAGCACATCCTGCATGTCGTAACGGCCATGGGGTTGGCTGGCGACCCAACGAGCAGCCCGTACCGCACCCTTGGCAAACGTCATCCGGCTAGACGCCTTGTGGGTAATCTCGATGCGCTCGCCTTCGGTAGCAAACATCACGGTGTGTTCACCGACGATATCGCCTGCGCGCACGGTCGCAAAACCGATCTCTTTATCGGTACGCGGGCCGCACTGCCCTACCCGCTCGAATACGCCGTGCTCTTTCAGGGTACGGCCCAAGCTTTCGGCCACCACTTCACCCATTTTGATCGCCGTACCGGAAGGCGCGTCGACTTTATGGCGGTGGTGAGATTCGATCACTTCAATGTCGTAGCCTTCATCACCCAGCGCCTTAGCGGCTGTTTCCAGCAGTTTCAGCGTCAGGTTCACACCCACGCTCATATTGGGAGCGAAGACCATGGCGACCGTATCGCGGTAGCTATCGAGCGTTGCTAGCTCTTCGTCATTCATACCGGTAGTGCCAATCACCATACGCTTACCGTGTTCAGCACAGAACGCCAAGTTGGCCAATGTGACTTGGGGCGCAGTGAAATCAATCAGCACGTCGAAGTCATCCACGATGGCCGCTAGCGAATCTACCGCGACCACGCCACGCTTGCCCACACCGGCCAATTCGCCAATATCTGCGCCCACCAAGGAGCTGCCCGGCTCCACAATGCCGCCCGCCAGCGTCGCATCTGCCGCTTGCTCAATAGCATTGACTAAGGTGCGGCCCATACGGCCAGCTACGCCTACAATGGCAATTCGGGTCATGGAAACTCCTGCGCGTGGGCTGTTGAATATTCACGAGATACAAAAAAGGTGGCCGCGATTATAGCAGACCACCTTAGCGATGAGGCGCTAAAGGCTGCGCCACGCCGACGCAATCAATTCTCCCAGACGATCACCAACGGCTCATCTTTCGCCATGCGCACTAAATGGCTCTCCACCACACCCTCTAGCTGGTCTAGATGCTCTTCCTCTAGGGTTTCTATCGACACCGACAGCCGCTCTGGGTCTGCATGCATCAGGCAAGTACCGCTGGCAAACACGATCTTGGCATCCTGCTCACTGTGCTCCACCTCAAGCTTATGCGCCCAGTGCTTGCACAAGCGGTTGATTAATTTCGCACCAGACGAGGTGGCAATCTCTGCTCGGGATAACGGCATGGTGTTCTCTCCATCTCAATAGCGAGTAAGTACCCACTAGCGTAATCCTCGCAGTGCAAAGAACCAAGCAGCGAATGAGAATCCGATGCAACGGCGTGTTCAGCAACTGGTTACGCCAGACCACCAATCCTTGCTAAGCTCTTTCGCAGCCTAAGCCAGTCTTGAGACCAGCATGATAGACGAAACACTCACCTGCCTGACCGCTCTACGAGTTGGTAGAAGCCGAGGCCAACTGGCGGCTAATAAGCCCTGCTAACTGCTGGCGATAATTTGCGAAGTTCAAAGCGGCCACATTACAACGCCCCAGGTATTGATCGATGATCGCTTGGTAGCACGCTATTTTGATCTCTATGAAGCAGCAACCGGTGATCGCCAGGCTGGCAACCCCCACCTGCCTCTCTGGCACTTAAAAAGTGATCAAGGCATTTCAGGAGCCCTTTGGAAGCCTCACTTAGAGAGCAGCATCGCTAAGATCGCAGATAGCCTTGGGCAACCTAAATCGCTGAAAAAACTACGAGAACTATTTAACGAGGCAACACTTGATCCCGCACTATTTGGTGCCTTTCAAGACCCACTAACAGCTCACTCTGCCTGTGCGCTCATCGTGGCACACTATTTTACGAGCCCTGCCCAACCGAGTGCGCTCAATACCTATTTAGCCACAGCCCTTGAAAGCGGCGAGTATGAGAAACAGCCTGACCGCTTAGTGGGCGAGGTGCAAGAGAGCGCCCAGCAGCAGGCACGCTCTGCGGCATTTCGCACGCTCGTGCTGAAAGCCTACGACTATCGCTGCGCGGCCACCCGCTTACGCTTTATCACGCCAGACTATCGTTATCTGGTAGAAGCCGCCCATTTAATTCCTTTCGCTGAAAGCTACGACGACCGCCCTACAAATGGCTTAGCACTGACGCCCAATTTACACTGGGCGATGGATAACCGGTTGATCGCGCCGGGGCCGGACTATAAATGGCATGTCAGCCCAACCCTTGATGACCTAATGTCAGATAACGCATGGCTTCATCAGTTGCATGGCCAAACCGTCGTACTTCCCAGAGCCAAGCATTGGCAACCTTGTCAGCATGCTTTGGCCTGGCGTCTGGATAACCTGTTACGCTAATCAGACACAAAAAAGCCCCAGCACACTGAAGTGCTGGGGCTTTTTGCGTAGTGGCGCTATACCGCCCTTACGGCTTCATCTCTTCAAAGAACTTCTTCACGCTGTCGAAGAAACCGGTCTTCTTCGGCGAGTGGCTGTGGCTGTTGCTGCCATCGAAGCTCTCTTGCAGTTGGCGAAGCAGGTCGCGCTGCTCGTCGTTGAGATTGACGGGCGTTTCCAACACTACTTTGCACAGCAGGTCGCCGGGGGCGCCACCGCGCACAGGCTTCACGCCTTTGCCACGCAGGCGGAAGAGCTTGCCGGTTTGGGTTTCCGGCGGAATCTTCAGCTTCACGCGACCATCGAGCGTGGGCACTTCCAGCTCGCCACCTAGTGCTGCATCCACAAAGTTGATCGGCACGTCACACTGCAGGTGCTTGCCGTCACGCTTGAAGATGTGGTGCGGCTTGATGGCGACCTGAACGTACAGATCGCCCGCCGGGCCACCGTTCACGCCGCTTTCGCCTTCGCCGTTTAAGCGAATGCGGTCACCGGTATCCACACCCGGTGGAATCTTCACAGAGAGCGTGCGGGTTTCGCGAACGTGGCCTTCACCGTTACATTTGTGGCACGGCACTTTGATGTGCTGGCCACTGCCGTGGCAGGTGGGGCAGGTTTGCTGAACGGCAAAGAAGCCTTGCTGCATACGCACTTGGCCGTGGCCATGGCAGGTAGGGCAGGTTTCTTTGCTGGAACCCGGCTCGGCACCGCCGCCGTCACAGCGGTCACACTCGATATGGCGCGGTACGCGAATATCGACCGTGGTACCGGCAACCGCGCTTTCTAGATCAAGCTCTAGGTTGTAGCGCAGGTCGGAACCACGAGCGGGTGCGTTAGGCCCACGACGGCGGCCACCGCCACCCCCGAAAATATCGCCAAACACATCGCCAAAAATATCGCCAAAATCGCCGGCTCCGCCGCCGCCGAAGCCACCGCCACCAAAGCCGCCGCCCTGGCCATCCACACCGGCATGACCAAACTGGTCGTAGGCCGCGCGCTTCTCGCCATCGCTGAGTATTTCGTAGGCTTCTGACACTTCACGGAATTTTTCCGCTGCGGTGTTATCGTCCGGGTTTCGATCAGGGTGGAATTTTTGCGCCAGACGGCGATAGGCTTTTTTGATCTCTTTCTGATCAGCCCCTTTTTCGACACCCAGGACTTCGTAATAATCGCGCTTGGACATGGGTCCTACGCCTCCTGGTTAGCGACGCTCTATAGGCGTCTCGGCCGCGGAAACAGCAACGCGGGAGTTGCCTCCCGCGTCACCGCTTTCCTTGGCAGAAAGAGGTGGGTTACTGCTTCTTCTTGTCGTCGTTGACTTCTTCGTACTCGGCGTCAACCACGTCGTCGTCCTGCTTGGTGTTGGCTTCTTCAGCGCCTTCACCGCCTGCCTGTGCAGCGTCTGCCTGCTCGGCATACATTTTCTGCGCCAGTTGGCCGGAGACTTCGGTCAGTGCATCCAGTTTCTTCTGGATGTTGTCCTGGTCATCGGTTTTCAGCGCTTCTTCCAGTTCACTGATAGCAGTTTCGATGGCCTGTTTTTCGTCATCGGTCGCTTTATCGCCCGCTTCTTGAACGGTCTTGCGAGTGGCGTGAATCATGCCGTCCGCTTGGTTACGCAGCTGCACCAGCGCTTCGAACTTTTTATCTTCGTCCGCGTGGGCTTCGGCATCGCGTACCATTTGCTCGATCTCTTCATCCGAGAGGCCGCTGGACGCTTTAATGACGATGGACTGCTCTTTACCGGTGGCCTTGTCTTTGGCAGACACGTTCAAGATACCGTTGGCATCAAGATCGAACGCCACTTCAATTTGCGGCACACCGCGCGGGGCCGGCGGAATATCGGAAAGGTCAAAACGACCCAGCGATTTATTCTGCGTGACCTGCTTACGCTCACCCTGAACGACGTGGATGGTCACGGCCGTTTGGTTGTCATCCGCAGTTGAGAAGGTTTGTGTCTTCTTGGTCGGGATGGTGGTGTTCTTGTCGATCAGCGCGGTCATCACGCCACCCATGGTTTCGATACCCAGGGTCAGCGGAGTGACGTCAAGCAGCAGAACGTCTTTCACGTCGCCACCCAGTACGCCGCCCTGAATCGCAGCACCTACAGCCACTGCTTCATCGGGGTTAACGTCTTTACGCGCTTCTTTACCGAAGAAGTCAGCTGCTTTCTTCTGAACCATCGGCATGCGGGTCTGGCCGCCGACCAGGATCACTTCATCGATTTCAGAAGCGGACAAGCCAGCATCTTTCAGCGCCGTTTTGCACGGCTCGAGCGAGCGCTGAACCAGCTCTTCTACCAGCGACTCCAGCTTGGCACGCGTCACCTTCACGTTCAGGTGTTTCGGGCCAGTGTTGTCGGCCGTAATGTACGGCAGGTTCACGTCGGTCTGCTGAGCGCTGGAAAGCTCAATCTTGGCTTTCTCTGCGGCTTCTTTCAGACGCTGCATGGCCAAGTTGTCGCCGGAGAGGTTGATACCGCTATCGGTTTTAAACTGGTCAACCAGATAGTTAATCAACGCCAGGTCGAAATCTTCACCGCCCAGGAAGGTGTCGCCGTTAGTGGCCAACACTTCAAACTGAGTTTCGCCGTCAACGTCGGCCACTTCGATGATGGAGATATCGAAGGTACCGCCACCCAGGTCGTATACCGCGATGGTTTTATCACCACGGGATTTGTCCATGCCGTAGGCAAGTGCTGCGGCTGTCGGCTCGTTGATGATGCGCTTAACATCTAGGCCGGCAATGCGGCCCGCATCTTTAGTGGCCTGACGCTGGCTGTCGTTGAAGTAGGCCGGAACGGTAATAACCGCTTCAGTGACCGGCTCGCCGAGGTAGTCTTCGGCGGTTTTCTTCATTTTCTTCAGCACTTCCGCGCTTACCTGCGGCGGTGCCATTTTTTTGCCTTTCACTTCTACCCACGCATCGCCGTTATCAGCTTCAGCGATTTTGTACGGCACCATTTTGATGTCTTTCTGGACCACGTCGTCTTTGAAGCGACGGCCAATCAGACGCTTGATGGCGTACAGGGTGTTTTCCGGGTTGGTCACGGCTTGGCGCTTGGCGGCCTGACCTACCAGAGTTTCACCGTCGTCGGTGTAGGCAATGATGGAAGGCGTGGTACGACCGCCTTCGGCGTTTTCAATGACTTTAGCGCTGTCACCATCGAGCACGGCCACACAAGAGTTAGTGGTGCCCAGGTCGATACCAATAATGCGTCCCATAGCAAAAACCTCGAATTCGGTTGAAACAAAACTGATGTTTTACGCCGCGATTATTCTGCTGGCGTTTGCGGGTTTTCCCGCGGGTTGACCTTTATTTGGGGGCCGCTTGCAGCATTTCAAGGGCTTTTTTTACTGCAATGCGTCATTGCGGCTTAATTCGCTTTTTGACTGACCACCACCATGGCTGGGCGCACGAGGCGACCGTTGAGCAGATACCCTTTTTGCATCACATCCATCACCGTATTGGGGTCAAGCTCTGGGTTCGGCACCATCGCCATGGCTTCATGTA
Source organism: Halomonas sp. SIMBA_159 (assembly GCF_046536035.1). Classification (NCBI taxonomy): domain Bacteria; kingdom Pseudomonadati; phylum Pseudomonadota; class Gammaproteobacteria; order Oceanospirillales; family Halomonadaceae; genus Halomonas; species Halomonas sp. SIMBA_159. Next base: position 86,950 of record NZ_JAWJBT010000009.1, on the reverse strand, counting down.
CCTGCGGGTCGAAGGGCTCGCCGTGGGGCTCAATGCTTTCAACGCCAAACTTGTTCAGCACGTCTAGCTGCATTTTCAGCGTCATGGAGACACCTTCGCGGTGCACGTCAGATGCATCTTCTTGCATGCTTTCCAGCGCTTTTTCCAAGCTATCAACGACGGGCAACAGCTCCTTAACAAACTTCTCAAGGGCAAACTTGCGCGCTTTCTCAGCTTCCTGCTCAGCCCGACGGCGAACATTCTGGGCTTCCGCCGCTGCGCGCAGCGCTTGGTCTTTGGCTTCCGCTAAGCTCTGCTCCAACTCTTCTACCTGGGCGGCCAGCACGTCGGCTTCGGGGCTGCCAACGCTGCCTTCCAGTGCGCCATCGTCGTCAATCAAGCCTTCAAGCTCGCCTTCTACCAAGCGCTCTTCAGCGGACTGCTCGGTCACCTCGGCTTCCTGCTCTTGGCGGGCCAGCTCATCTTCCAACGGGGTTTGCGGTTCTTTAGCCATGCCTTACTCCTGAAATAAGTAGCGGTGCCGGTAGCGGCCACCTACGTTAAGTAGCGGGTATTAACCACGTATGCTGCCTATATGGGGGCCATAAAAAGCATCTCAAGAGGGGCATTGAAGTGAGTTATCGACTACTGTATAAAACACCAATTAGTGGATAAGTATCCAGCTTCTGTGCCGCACCGCCTCAGGAGGCCCTATGCTTACGCAGCTAGCCATCCAAGATTACGCCATCGTTGACCGCCTAGAACTCGACCTAACCCGCGGCATGACCGCCATTACCGGGGAAACCGGGGCGGGCAAATCCATTCTGCTAGGTGCTTTGGGCCTCTGCCTGGGCGAGCGCGCCGATGCGGGCAGCGTACGCCACGGCTGCGAGCGCACTGACCTTTCCGCTCGCTTTGATATTCAGCATCTTCCTGGTGCCACTGAGTGGCTCACCGCCCGCGACCTGCCTATTGAAGAGTGCCTACTGCGCCGTGTTGTGACGGCGAATGGCCGCTCCAAGGCGTGGATCAACGGCCACCCTGTCACTATTGCGGATCTAAAATCCCTCGGTGAGCAGTTGATTCAAATTCATGGCCAGCATGCCCACCAAGCCTTAATGCGCGAAGAAACGCATTTAGCGCTACTGGATGACTACGCCGGTTTACGCGAACGCAGCCAACAGCTTGCTGAGACTTTCCGTGAATGGCGCAACGTTCGGCGGCGGCTGAAGAAGCTCAGCGAAGAAGGTAGCGAAGTAGAAGCCAAGCGCCAGCTGCTGCGCTATCAGGTTGAAGAACTCGACCAGTTAGGCTTGGCAGAAGGAGAGCTGCAAACCCTCGAAGAGGAGCAGCACACGCTGGCTCATGCCGAAGAGACGCTACGCGAAACCCAATTTGCCGCAGACTGCTGTGAAAGTGACGAAGGCGGTGCGCTGTCGCTGCTCAACCAGGCGTACGCCCATCTCAGCGCCCTGCCCGGGAGTGATAAAGGAACGCTTGCCAATACGCTTACCATGCTCCACGACGCCCGTATTCAGGTAGAAGAAGCCGCCAGCGAGCTGCAGCGTTTAGCCAGCACCACCGAGCTAGACCCCGAACGCCTCGCCTGGGTGGAGGAGCGCATGGGCGATGTACATCGCGTTGCCCGCAAGCATCACGTTGCCCCCGAAGAGATTTGCGCGCTGCATGCTCAGCTTCAACAGGAAGTAGCCCAGCTAGAAGCCAGCGACGATGACCTTGAATCGCTAAGCACCCAAGTGGCTGAATACCGTGAGCGCTATCGCAGTGAAGCAAAACAACTGAGCGAGGCACGCCAAAAAGCCGCTGTTCGCTTGGGTAAAGAGGTTCAGCAACAGCTCGCTTTCTTAGCCATGGGTAAGGCACGCTTTGAAGTGGACGTGACCCCACGCGAAACGCCGACGCCAGAAGGTTTGGATCACGTTCAGTTCTTAATTAGCGCCAACCCCGGCCAGCCTGCCCGCCCGCTGACCAAAGTAGCTTCGGGCGGTGAGCTTTCACGCATCAGCTTGGCAATCCAGGTGGTGGCAGCATCACACTCGACGATCCCAAGCCTGGTCTTTGATGAGGTAGATGTGGGTATCTCAGGGGCCACGGCTGAAATTGTTGGGCAACTGCTGCGCAAACTAGGAGAAAACGGCCAGGTGATGACCGTGACCCACCTGCCCCAAGTGGCCGCTCAGGCGCACCAGCACCTGCATATTGAGAAACGCGCGAAACGCGACACCACTCTTACCCATATGGCACTACTGGATGAGCGCGGCCGCATTAGCGAGCTGGCCCGCATGCTGGGCGGTGTGACACTCTCCGACCAAACCCTGGCCCACGCACGTGAAATGCTGCTGGCCAGCCAGCGCCCGCCGCACTGAGATACCCGCCGCACTGAGATAGTAGGGTCGAGCCTTACCTTAATCTGGCGTTAAACACAAAAACGCTCCCAGGGCGCAAGTGATGATTCACTGGCACCCTGGGAGCGTTTTCACACGGCTATGCGCTTTTAACGATTCGCTATTTGCGATTCGTCGGACCGCTGTCCTGGCGTGTGACGTCTGACCCGCGAGGGCGTACGTACAACACCAGAGCGTGATCCACTAGCTCGTAGCCGTGCTCTTCGGCAATCTCTTGCTGGCGACGCTCGATAAAATCATCCACAAACTCGATGATTTCACCGCTTTCCAGACACACCATATGGTCGTGGTGGTCTTCTTGGGTCATCTCGAACACCGCATGGCCACCGTCAAAATTGTGACGAATCACCAAGCCTGCTGATTCAAACTGAGTCAGCACGCGGTAGACGGTTGCCAGACCTACATCCTCGCCCGCATCAATCAGTGTTTTATACACTTCTTCTGCGCTAAGGTGGTGTTGGCCCGAAGCATTTTCGAGAATCTGCAGGATCTTGACGCGCGGCAGGGTCACTTTCAGCCCGGCTTTGCGTAGTTCATGGTTCTGATCGGCCATGGTTGCTCTTCGCAGTAACAGGTTAGGTCGGGTATCATCGACCGAAACCACGATAGTGAAGAACAGGCTCAAATGCAAAAATTGACTCGTATCATTACCCTTTCCGTTGCCCTGACTGTTGTTAGCGGCTGTAGCTACGTCGGCGTTTATAAGCGCGACATTCCCCAGGGCAACCTGATCACCCAGGAGATGGTCAGCCAGCTCCAGCCGGGCATGACCCAGGAGCAGGTCACTTATGTGATGGGCCCTCCGTTACTGGAAGCGCCGTTCGACTCCCGCGAGTGGGACTACGTCTACCGCATCGATAAAGCGTATGAAGGCGTTGAACAGCGCCGCGTAACGCTCACGTTTGATAATGCAAGCCGGCTGGTCAACATCGAGCAGGAAGGGGATTTATCCCGCGACCTGCCGATTAGCACAGACCGCGGCATGGGGCCCGCCGTAGAAGGCGCTGACCCGCTGGATGCGATGCCCAACCAGACATCGCCAACACCCACGCCAGAGCCGCAGCCGATTATGACTGGCGAGTAACGGCTAGGGGTTTATTGCTCCTTGGCTTGGCGTTTGGCCCGCTCTAGGCGGGCCGCTTTGGGGTCAATCTGCAGTGGGCGATAGACTTCCACACGGTCGCCCTCGCGCAGGGGCTCTTTGTCCGGGTGGCGAATAGCCTTACCAAAGATGCCTAACGGTGCCTCCAAAAAGGTCTCGCTGGGCAGTTCTTGGAACAGGCTTGGCAAATCTGCTATCTCCACGGCTTGTCGCGCCGTGGTGCCCTTAGGCACCGTAAGCGCCACAATGCGCTGCTTGTGCGGCAGCGCAAAGGCAACCTCTACCTTGAGCACGCTATCGGTCATACAGCTCGTCAGCGCGCTTAGTGAAGGCATCCACTAGCTGCCCTGCAATTTGCTGGAACAGCTTGCCAAACGCCATGCTCAGCAGCCGATTGGCGAATACAAACTCCATTTCCAGGCTTACCTTGCAGGCATTTTCGCCCATAGGCGTAAACAGCCAGCGCCCTTTCAGCTGTTTAAACGGCCCCTTCACCAGCGAAAGATCGATGCGCTCGGGGGCAAATAGGTCGTTACGTGTAGTGATGGTTTGCTCCACCCCGGCGCGCCCTAAGGTCATCTCGCCAATGAGATGGTCGGCGTCATGCTCAAGCAAACGCGCCCGTCGGCACCCCGGTAGGAACTCGGGGTAGCGTTCGAAGTCATTGACCAAATCGAACATTTGTTGGGGGGTGTGCCGCACCAAGGCGGTACGATTAACGGTTGGCATTGACCTCTCCGCTGACTTCACAGTGCCCAAAGCGTATCATGGGAAACATTTTTTCAGACCTTGAATGGTATCACGCCTCCCCACATAACGAAGGGGGATGCTACTGACAGATCAACGAAGAGGTTCCATGGCCACTAAGAAAGGTAACAGCAAGGGCCCCGGCAGCAGCGTAATTGCCCAGAATAAGAAGGCGCGGTTTGAGTACCATATCGACGAAACCTTCGAAGCGGGCTTGGTGCTGGCAGGCTGGGAAGTGAAAAGCCTGCGTGCGGGTAAAGCACAGCTGACCGACACTTATATTTTAATCCGCAACGGCGAAGCGTACCTGTTGGGTAGCCATATTATGCCGCTCAACACAGCCAGCACTCATGAAATCGCTGACCCTACCCGTACCCGCAAGCTACTGCTGCACCGCAAAGAAATTGCCAAAATCTTTTCGGTTACCCAGGACAAGGGCCACACCTGTGTGCCGCTCAAGCTGTACTGGAAACGCAACAAAGTGAAGTGCGAGCTGGCACTGGTGACCGGTAAGAAAATTCACGATAAACGCGCCACCGAGAAAGACCGCGACTGGAGCCGCCAAAAAGGCCGAATTATGCGGGAACATAACAAGGCATAACTGGTCAATTGGAGCTGAGCACGTTAGAATGCCGCTCTGAACTAAGGGGGCGACATGGTTTCGACGCCGGTGACAACCCTTGCGGTGCATGCCGAGAGCGTGATGTATCTCGTAAATCCCACATCACGAAAAATAGTCGCAAATGACGAAAACTACGCTCAAGGCGCGCTGGCAGCTTAAACCCTGCTAGCTTCTTGTCTGGCCCCAAGGTGATGTGCCTATTCATCGCTGAGGGGATATGAGCTAAAGCTGATAGGACCGCGGTAGGTGGTGTCTTCTCGCCTATCGTCAAACTTTAGAAGGCTCGCGAGGCTGAATCCTGATCGTCGGAGTCAGTCGCGTTAAAGCAAATGACGAAATCTAAGCATGTAGAGCCAATAGGCGCGTGCTGGCGGACGCGGGTTCAATTCCCGCCGCCTCCACCAGACACCCCTTCGAATCAAGCACCCTCGGGTGCTTTTTTCGTTTCTGGCCCCTCACCATACCCACCGAATTTGGCGACTCAGCACTCAAAGAGCTCCACCAAACGCCTTATCGCTCCTCATCTGTTTATTCTTTTCAAAAGCCTTTCTAAACCTCTGTGCACACCTAATTAAGCCAGCTAATGTTAGAAGCCTAAGCTTGGCAAATGGCCGAGTGGTGCAAATAAGGAAGTGTCACATGCTGTATGGGTTGAGCTTGCTAGCCGGTATCGTGCTGTTATTTGGCGGTGGGGAAGCGTTAATACGAGGTGCCGTGGCGGGCGCTAAACGGATGGGGGTTTCGCCACTGCTAACCGGCCTTGTGGTAGTGGGCTTTGGTACCTCGGCACCAGAGCTGGTGGTGTCTATTGATGCGGCCATTCGAGAGCAGCCTGATATTGCCGTGGGCAATATCGTGGGCAGCAATATCGGTAATATTTTATTGATTCTTGGCCTCTGCGCCGCTATCTGCCCCATGACCGTTCAACCCCTGGCCCTACGCCGCGATGGCGTTGTGGTGGTGGCAGCCAGCGTGCTGTTTATTGTATTGGCCTGGAGCGGCTCACTTGGCCGCTTAGAAGCGGCCCTGCTGCTTGCATCACTCGCGGCTTATCTGATTTGGGCCTATCGCACTGAGCGCCAGCACCCCGTGCCAGAAGGAGAAATGCACGCGGCAGAAGCCGAGGAAGTCACGGCGATCCCCACCTCAACGGGAATGATTGTGGTCGCCCTGGTGGTCGGTTTGGTCATGCTCATCGGCGGCTCTCAGCTGCTGCTTTACGGCGCGATAGGCCTAGCCCAGGCGATGGGGATTTCAGAGGCGGTGATTGGTCTCACCATTGTGGCGGTAGGTACGTCGCTGCCTGAAATGGCGGTATCCGTGATCGCAGCGCTGCGTCGCCACGCCGATGTGGCAGTAGGCAATATTCTGGGCAGCAATATCTTCAACGTGCTGGGAATATTGGGTATTTCCGCTTTCCTGCAGCCGCTGCCCATTGCAGAGCGGGTCAGCCAGTTTGACCAGTGGGTGATGCTGGGGTCAGCCGGCATACTACTGCTGTTTCTCTACACAGGAATGCGCCTCTCGCGCTGGGAAGGGGCCGCACTGCTGGGCGGGTACGTCGCCTACATTGCGCTTAGCTTTACTATTTTTTAAGCCCTCACCGCATGTGCTCGGGTAGCACGGTGCCTGCCTCATCGTAATAACGCAGAGCGCCAGGGTGTAGCAGCGTATCCATGTGGGCGAGCAGTTCAGGGGATACGCTCTCCCACCAGGCAGATTGCTCAGCGAGGGCAGCTCTCTGCTCCCAGAAGGTTTTCGTGAGTTGATAGGCGGTGTCGGCATCCATTTGCTCAGTGGTATACGCAATAACAGGCAGCGACGTAGTGGTGACAGGGTGAGCAATACCCGGGTAAGTGCCGCCAGGTATCACTTGGCGCACTGCACCTGTTTGAGCAATTTGCTCATCGGTAAAGCTCACCAGGGTAATGGGTACCAAAGAAGCCGTTTCAATGACGTTCGGCGTTGGAAAAGAGCTAGCCGTCACAAAAGCATCAATGAGCCCTTCTCTTAGCGCCTCCGGGCCATTGGTGATAGAAGCGTCTGCTAGCTGCACTTTGCCGTCCAGGCCAAATAGCTGGAAGTAACGGGCGGCCTCTCCCGCGCTAAAGGTGCCACGTCCGATCAGCACGTGTTTTCCCTCTAATGCCTCTATCGCCGCGGTGCCGCTATCGCCCACCATCACAAAGTGCATCGTCAGCGAAGGCACTGGAAACAGCCCTCGAATAGAAGCAAAGCGTTCGTGGCCATTGCCAGCATGCCCCGCAAAAGCCCCTTCTCCGGCCATGGCATCCGCCACTAGCGCGGGTGGCGCAGTAAATACATAGCGCCCTTCCCGGGTCATCACTTCTTGAATATTTTGCACTGACCCCTGGCTCTCTTCAGTGGCCAGCACCACGTCCCCCTCACTGCCCACACGAATAGCCCGAGCAAGCTCACTGCCCATTTGATAATACGCGGTACCCTCAAGCGCCGATTTATAGGTAATACGCGTTTGCGCTTGAAGGGGCAGTGTGGCCACTCCCAGCACAAGCGCCATCATCAGCACACCAACGACACGATAACGAGAGCAAAAACGCGCGCGCATGCAACTTCCTTTGAGGTCAGGGGCCGTCTCGGCCTCATTGAGGGAACGTGTTTATTATGTTGTGAAATAGAGCCATGACCGCTACCCACCAGAAAGCGCTGACACCGATCAATATAGCGGCATAGTACCCCTTAAGTTAGCAACCCGCAGCGCCTTAAACCAACCAGGGGTTTAAACGCCCAGCCAGCGATAGCGTCGCTGTCATCAAACTGACATCAACTTGACATCAACGATGGGATTACTCAGGCTAACTTTGTTTTCAATTGAACGTTCAAGAAAAATATTAGCTATCGCGGAGCGTTGCTGTCAGCGAGCGCATTATTGAAAGCTTACGCTGTGACTGCGTTACCGCCCTTGACGAGAGGGCTTGTAAAAAGCCGCTACTATTCATGCCCCAACTTATTGTGCACGGCGCTAGCTACGATATTGATGCCATTTTATTTGATAAAGACGGCACGCTTCTCAATTTTGGCGACCTGTGGATTGGCTGGTTCGACCAGCTCGTCACCACGGTGAATCGCCGCCTCCCCGCTTCTCAATCGCTTTCCCATTGTGATCTTTATCCCAAAGTGGGTATTGAACCAGCGCAACGTCTTTGGGACCCCAACGGGCCACTGACCATTGGCTCACTTAATGACATTGCGACCATTCTCGCGCTCAGCCTGTTCGAAGCCCGCGTGCCGTGGAATGAAGCCACTGAAATCACCCAGGATGCCCTGCACAGCGTTAGCGAACTGATCGACTGGCAGCGCTGCGTTACACCCGTTAAAGGGCTGCAGGCCTTCATTGCTCGCGCCAGCGCTGCGGGCATCCAATGTGGCGTTGTCACGTCTGATGATGCCCACAATGCCCAGCGGCATCTTTCGATTCTTGCACTGACCGATCACTTCCCCGTGGTGCTTGGTCACGATCAAGTCACCCGGGGTAAGCCCTACCCCGATATGGCGCTCGCTGCCTGCCAGCAGCTGGGCGTACTTCCTGAGCGCACGCTCATTATTGGCGATTCCAACGGGGATATGGCCATGGGCAAAGCCGCGGGCTTGCTGGCGGGCATTGGCATCTGTGCCGCGCCGCACTTAGACGGAGCCCACCTGACACTCGCCAGCCAAGTCATCCGAGATTACGACGCGCTCACCATTGGAACCTCCACCTTTCACTAACCAGGGAACACTCGCATGACAAAAAAACATAACCACTCAGCACCCATGCACCCCACCCTTGAAACACTCACTCAGCAAGCAAAACAGGGAACGCTGTCACGCCGAGACTTTATGCGCCATGCCATCGCACTCGGCATCGCCGCTCCGTTTGCGGGCTCGCTGCTGTCTGGCCAGGCCTTTGCCAACGCCGGTACTCCGCAGCGCGGCGGTATCTTAAAAGCTGGCATGCAGGGCGGTGAATCTACCGACAGCCTCGACCCCGCCAGCTGGACCAGCCAAGTACAGCACTCGTTTGGCCAATCCTGGGGCGAAGCCCTGACCAACGTTTCACCAGAAGGCGAGCTGGTACCCCGCCTTGCGGAAAGCGTTGAGTCTTCATCGGATGCTAAAACCTGGGTGTTTAAACTGCGGCGTGGCGTGCAGTTTCATAACGGCCAAGAAATGACCTCGGCAGATGTCGTCGCCACCTTGGAGCGCCACTCAAACGAAGACTCTCAATCCGGCGCCTTAGGCATTATGCGCGGCATTGAGTCCATCAGCGCCACGGATACCTACGAAGTCACCATCGTAACGCTAGAGCCCAACGCCGACCTGCCCTTCTTGCTCTCCGACTACCACCTGATGATTCAGCCCGGCGGAGGCCTGGACAACCCGGCAGCAGGTATCGGCACCGGCCCGTATAAAGTGGTGGAATTCCAGCCCGGCGTGCGCCAAATCGCCGAGCGCTTCGATGGCTACTGGAACCCAGACGAGTACGGCTTCGCCGACCAGATTGAAATCACCATTATCAATGACCCCACTGCCCGCATTTCGGCATTGCAGAGCGGTCAGGTGCATATGATCAATCGGGTGGAACCCCGCGTGGTGGAGATGGTGCAGCGCCTGCCCAACATTGTGATCAATAACACCTCCGGCCGCGCCCAGTACGTCTTCCCCATGCACTGCGACACGACGCCGTTTGATAACAACGACCTGCGCCTAGCGCTGAAGTACGCCATCAACCGGGAAGACATGGTCGAGCGGATTCTGCGTGGCTACGGCAGCGTCGGTAACGACTTCCCAATTAATGCCGCTTATCCACTATTCCCCGATAGCATTCCACAGCGCGAATTCGACCCCGAACGCGCCAGCTATCACTACAAAAAGTCCGGCCACAGCAGCCCCATCGTACTGCGTACTTCTGACGTTGCCTTCCCTGGCGCGGTCGATGCGGCCCAGCTCTTCCAGCAGAACTGTGCTGAAGCGGGTATCAATATGGAAATTCGCCGCGAGCCCGGCGATGGCTACTGGTCAGAAGTGTGGAATAAGCAGCCGTTCTGCGCCTCCTACTGGAGCGGCCGCCCCACCCAGGACCAAATGTACTCCACCGCCTATATTTCCAGCGCCGACTGGAACGACACCCGCTTCTACCGCGATGACTTCGACGCCCTGGCCCGAGAAGCCCGTGGTGAGCTAGACCAAACCCGCCGCGCCGAGCTTTACCAAGATATGGCGATGATGGTGCGCGATGAAGGCGGCTTGATTCTGCCGATGTTCAATGACTACATCGAAGCAACATTAAGCAACGTCGGGGGCTGGTCAGCACACCCAATGGGCGAGATGATGGCGGGCTTTGCACTATCGAAGTGCTGGTTAGCTTCCTAATCCGGACCTCTGCTTATGAACACCTTTGTTTTAAAACTGATTGCCCAGCGCTTGGCGCTGGGCCTGTTATTGTTATTAGCGGTCTCCGTGCTGATATTCGTCGGCACTCAGCTGCTGCCCGGCGATGTGGCGCAATCTATTCTGGGCCAAAGTGCCACGCCAGAAGCTGTTGAGAACCTACGCCGCGAACTGGGCCTCGACCAACCCGCCTGGATACGCTACTTCGATTGGCTGGGCGGCATTTTGCAAGGTGATTTAGGCACCGCGCTCTCCAATCGCCAAGACATTGGCGAGTCGTTATGGGGCCGTGCAGGCAATACGCTGTTTCTCGCTTTCTGGACCGCTGTTGTCGCCGTGCCGCTGGCCATTCTTTTAGGCTTAGTGGCCGTACGCTACCAGAGCCGCTGGCCTGACCGGGTCATTTCCGGCACCACCCTCACGGCCATATCGCTGCCCGAGTTCTTTATCGGCTATCTGCTGATTTATGTGTTTGCCGTTAAGTTTAGCTGGTTCCCCAGTGTCTCTACCGTTTATAGCAGCATGAGCCTGGGCGAGCGCTTGCACGCCATCGCGCTACCTGCCGCCACCTTAACGCTAGTGATTTTGGCCCACATGATGCGCATGACGCGGGCCGCCATTTTAAACGTGATGCAGTCGCCCTATATCGAAACCGCCGAGTTAAAAGGGCTGGGCACGTTTCGGATTATCGCTCGCCACGCCTTTCCCAACGCCATTGCCCCGGTGGTCAACGTGGTGATGTTGAACCTGGCGTTTTTGATTGTCGGGGTGGTCGTGGTGGAAGTCATTTTTGTCTACCCCGGCATGGGGCAGTACCTGATTGATCACGTTTCAAAACGGGATGTCCCGGTTGTCCAGGCGGTGGGGCTTATCTTTGCCGCAGTGTATATCGGACTCAATATGCTGGCGGACATCATCGCCATCGTCACGAACCCCCGTTTGCGCCACCCGAAGTAATGCGATTTTCATCAGGCCACTGTTCAGACAGGAACGTAATACCATGTCGAAATCTTTGACACTGTTGAAGCGGATGCCCGTGACCGCGCTGGTCGGGCTACTGCTCACCTTCAGCTTTTTATTCATGGCGATCTTTGCCCCTTGGCTGGCGCCTTACAGCATGTCGGAGAGCGTGGGCGATATGTGGATGGGGCCTTCCGCTGAGTTCTGGCTGGGCACCGACAATCTTGGCCGCGACCTGCTCTCTCGGCTGATGTACGGCGCACGCACTACCATCACCATTGCCGCGCTGGCCACTGCGCTGGCCTTCTCGATTGGTTCGGTGCTTGGCATTCTGGCCGCTGTTTACGGCGGCTGGGTCGACCAAGCGATCTCCCGGGGCGTGGATATCGTTATGTCGATCCCAACGCTGATTTTCGCGCTGGTGATTCTGTCGGTCATGCCTAGCACCATGTTCATGCTGATCTTGATTATGGGCATACTGGACTCGACCCGCGTGTTCCGTATTTCCCGTGCTGTGGCGGTCAATATCAACGTGATGGACTTTGTGGAGGCTGCCCGCCTGCGCGGTGAAGGCAAAGGCTGGATCGTGTTTCGTGAAATTCTCCCGAACGCACTCACTCCCTTAATCGCGGAGCTTGGGCTGCGGTTTATTTTCGCCGTGCTGTTTTTATCGTCTCTCTCATTTTTAGGCCTCGGCGTGCAGCCACCGGAAGCCGACTGGGGCAGCATGGTGCGGGAAAATCGCCAAGGTATTGTGTTTGGCGTCCCGGCGGCGCTGATCCCCGCGGCGGCTATCGCGCTGCTAGCTATCTCGGTAAACCTAGTGGCCGACTGGATTTTGCGCCAAACCACCGATCTCAAAGGAGGCCGCAGTGGCTGATACGCTGTTAGATATTCGCAACTTAACCATCGAAGCCACGGCCTATCCTCCCGGCGAAGCGCCTCAGGAAATCACTATTGTGAACGGGGTCAGCCTCACCCTAGAGCGCGGCAAAGTGCTCGGGCTGATTGGTGAATCGGGCGCGGGCAAATCGACCATTGGCCTCTCACCGGCGGGCTACGGGCGCGGCGGTATCCGCCTAAACGGCGAAGTGTGGGTGAATGGGCGCGACATTTTACGAGGCTCGCCCAAAGCACTGCGCCAGCTGCGCGGTAAAGAGGTGTGCTATGTGGCACAGTCGGCGGCGGCCGCCTTCAACCCCGCCAACACGCTGATGGAGCAGGTGATTGAAACCACGCTGCTGCATGGCCTAGCAACGCGCCAAGAGGCAGAAGCACGTGCGGTGGAGCTGTTTACGCAACTGGGTTTACCCGACCCGGAAAACTTTGCCAGCCGCTACCCGCATCAGGTCTCGGGTGGGCAGCTACAGCGCGCCATGACCGCCATGGCGCTCTGCCCAGAACCTGACCTGATTATTTTCGACGAGCCCACCACCGCGCTGGATGTCACCACGCAAATTGATGTGCTTGCTGCCATTAAGCATGCGATTAAAACCACCGGTGTCGGCGCGCTGTATATCACCCATGACCTCGCCGTGGTGGCCCAGGTCGCCGATGATATTCTTGTCCTCAAGCAGGGCGATAAGGTCGAAATGGGCAGCGCCGCGCAGATTATTGAGTCGCCGCGGGAACCTTACACTCAGGCCCTGGTGTCAGTGCGCTCCATTGACCACAAGCCCAAAGCCCCGACCGACACTCCCATTCTAAGTGTGGAGAACGTCAGCGCGGCGTACAGCAATAGCGGCAATAACGTGCTGGACGGCATTAGCATGGGCTTGAGTGCCGGCCAAACGCTGGCCATTGTGGGTGAGTCGGGGTCGGGTAAATCTACTCTGGCACGGGTGATTACCGGCCTGCTTCCACCCAATCAGGGGCAGGTGAGTTTTCAGTCGCAGCCGCTGCCAGGCACGTTGGGCGCGCGGGATAAAGAGACCCTGCGCCAGCTGCAAATGATTTATCAAATGGCCGATGTGGCCATGAACCCGCGCCATACGGTGGAAACCATTATTGGCCGCCCCCTAACGTTCTACTTTGGCTTGAAGGGAAAAGCCCGCCGCGCGCGCGTGATCGAGCTACTCGATGAAATTGAGCTGGGTGAAGGGTTTATTGACCGCTACCCGGCAGAGCTTTCGGGCGGCCAAAAGCAGCGCGTCTGTATTGCCCGCGCGCTGGCCGCGAAGCCAAAACTGATCATTTGTGATGAAGTCACCAGCGCGCTCGACCCTTTAGTAGCGGATGGCATTCTCAAACTGCTGCTGCGGCTTCAAGCGCAAGAGAACGTGGCCTATCTGTTTATCACCCACGATTTAGCCACCGTGAAGGCCATTGCTGACAGTATTGCCGTGATGCACCAAGGCAAAGTGGTGCGTTATGGCCAGCGCGACACCGTGCTCTCTCCGCCCTTTGACGACTACACTCAGAAGCTCCTAGCCTCGGTGCCACAAATGAAACTGGGATGGCTGGAAGAAGCACTCAGGACCCAAACCGGTTAATCCGTTATGTTAAGAGCGGTGAATGATAAGCCGCTCTTATCCAATTTTTTTAACGGGCCTATTTTCCTACACTGTTTAGAAAACTTTACTATTAGCTAAACGGATAATTTCCAAAAAAAAGACGTAATCGCTTACGTATTAACAGCTTTCATTCGGTTTTATTCCGTATTGCAACGCAATATAGATTGATAAACTGGCGGCGCTTATTCCTCCTTCTTTTAACCATTATAAGGATAAACACGCCATGTTGACGTTACATCATGACCCAGGCCAGCCTCGATACGCTCGTTGCTGGCCTTTTTTGTTAGCGGCCTTACTTTTTTTGATCAGCCCTGCGGCTTTTGCTGTTACCGGTGATATCGATTTAACCACCTCTGCTGTGGGTTATTTTGCCGTGGTGATTTTTGTGCTGGCCTACGCGCTGGTAATGGCCGAAGAAAAAATCCATATGCGCAAATCCAAGCCCGTATTGGTCGCCGCCGGTATTATCTGGGGACTCATTGGCTGGGTGTACGTTCAGAATGGCATGTCGGATACGTCCGAGTACGCGTTTCGCGTGACGCTTCTGGAGTTCACCGAGCTAATGCTGTTCCTGCTCGTCGCGATGACCTATATCAACGCCATGGAAGAGCGCCGGGTATTTGATGCGCTGCGCTCCTGGATGCTGCGCAAAGGCTTTAACTACCGCACGCTATTTTGGTTAACCGGTGGCTTGGCTTTTGTACTTTCGCCTATCGCCGATAACTTAACCACAGCACTTTTAATGTGTGCCGTGATCACGAAAGTGGCTGAAGGCGACAAACGCTTTATCAACTTAGCCTGTATCAATATTGTGGTCGCCGCCAACGCGGGCGGTGCCTTTAGTCCGTTTGGCGATATCACCACGCTAATGGTTTGGCAGGCGGGGCTGATTGAGTTCCAGGAATTCTTTATTCTGTTTATTCCCTCGCTGGTGAACTTCCTCATTCCTGCGGTGGTGATGAGCATGTTTATCAAGGATCAGAAACCCAGCAGCGTGTATGAAGATGTGCAGCTTAAACGCGGTGCGCGGCGGATTATCGCGCTCTTTTTGCTGACGATTGTGACGGCGGTTCTTTGCCATACGCTTCTACACCTGCCACCCGTACTGGGCATGATGACCGGCCTGGGTTACCTGCAGTTTTTTGGCTACTACCTGCGTCAAAGCTTACCCCGTTCGCTGGAGCGCAAGCGCGAGCGTTACAGCCGATTGGGCGATAATAAGAAGCTAGAGCAGTTGGGCGGCGTCGTACCGTTTGACGTCTTTAACCGTGTGGCCCGCGCCGAGTGGGACACGCTGCTGTTCTTCTACGGGGTTGTCATGTGTGTGGGTGGCTTAGGCTTTATGGGCTACCTGGGACTGCTCTCGGAAGCACTCTATACCGGCTGGAACGCGACCTGGGCGAATATTGCGCTAGGCATTGTCTCGGCGGTGGTGGATAACATCCCGGTCATGTTTGCCGTGCTGACCATGGAGCCTGATATGTCACACGGCCACTGGCTGTTAATCACGTTAACCGCCGGGGTGGGGGGTAGCCTGCTCTCGATCGGCTCAGCGGCCGGGGTAGCGGTCATGGGCCAAGCCCGCGGCTCCTACACGTTTATAGGCCACCTGCGCTGGTCACCGGTGATTTTACTGGGCTACATTGCCAGCATCGCGGTACATCTATGGCTGAACGCCGAGAGCTTCAACGTGTTTGGCTAGCGAAACACGAAGGCTTAAACAACAGCCCGCCCAGAATTTGGGCGGGCTGTTTTGCATTCACTGTTTGGGAAAGTTGGCTTAATAGGTCTCAAACAGGTACTCAATGGGCGTGGGTCGGCCAAACAAATACCCCTGATAGCGGTAGCAGCCGTGGCCTTTCAGCCAATCCAGCTGCTCTTTTTTCTCCACCCCTTCTGCTACTACCGTTAGGCCTAAACTGACCGCCAGCAAGATGGTGGTATCCACAATCGCAGCATCGGTTTTATCCGTTAGCAGTTCGCGGATAAAGGACTGGTCAATCTTCAGCTCATCCAGCGGCAGGCGTTTTAAATAGCTGAGAGACGAGTAGCCAGTACCAAAGTCATCCAGTGCAAAGCGAATGCCCTGGGCGCGGAGTTTCAGCATCGTGTTACGCACCCGTGTGGGTTCTCGCATCAGCAGACTTTCCGTCACCTCTAGCACTAAGCGTCCTGGCGGTGCCTGGGTCTGAGCCAACAGCCCCTCTACATCGCGAACAAACTCAGGCTGCTGGAACTGCACCGAACTCACGTTGACGGAAATCGTTAGGCCAGCATAAGCCGGCTGATGAGACCACTTCGCCAGCTGTTCGCAGGCACACTGCAATACCCAATAGCCAATCGGCACAATCAGCCCGTTCTCTTCGGCCAGCGGAATAAACGTACCGGGTGACACCCAGCCGCGCTGAGGGTGGTACCAGCGCAGCAGCGTTTCTACCCCCGTGGTGGCCCCTTGGTGATCTACCTGCACCTGGTAATGAAGGGCAAGTTCATCGCGTGCTAACGCTTGATGCAAGTCACCTTCTAGGCTCGCACGCTCCAGTACGCTGGTTTGCATATCTACATTGAAAAAGCGCAGGGTATTCCCCCCTGCGGCTTTGGCTTGCTGCAGCGCCATATCCGCTTGCTGCAACACGCTGTTAACCCCCTGACCGGCACTGTCGAACAGCGTGATACCAATACTGGCACTGATAGGCAGTGCCCGGTCGTTGCGCAGCTGCGAGACCGTCTCTAAAAGCTGCCTAGCAAGGCGCTCAGCATTGGCGGCGGCATCGCTTTGCCGCTCGCCCAAGCCATTCACCTGCACCACAAACTCATCGCTACTAAAACGGGCCACCGTGGCGTCATCGCCAAGCCGCTGCTTTAAATGCTGCGCCACGTTAATCAGTAGTTGATCACCGCTTTCATGGCCCTGTATGTCGTTAACAAGCCGGAAATTATCTAAATCAACAATCAGTACGGCGCTAAACCCGCAGGGCCCTCCCTCCGGGTTAGTCGCTTCTGCCAGCGACTCTAGCAACAGGCGGCGGTTTGGAAGTCCAGTCAGCGCATCGTAGAACGCCAAATGATGGGTGCGCGACTGCATCTCTAGATATTCGGTGAGCTCAGTCGAGATACCGCACAGGCAAGGCGCTTCTCCGGGCGCCATTTCCAACGGCATTTTAATCGACAAAAAGGTGCGTACGCGCTCTTCGCCTTGCAGCACATTATGCTCTTCGACGGTGATTTTCTTACCCGACGCCAGCACTTGAGAGTCGACCTCAGCCATCTCCGCGGCACTCGCAGGATCGAAAAACGCGTCGTCTCGCTTACCCAGTATTTGCTCGGGCGGGCGTTGAAACAGCTCGCTAATCTGGCGGTTTACATAGCGGTACTCAAGCGACGGCGTTTTGATATAGATATAGGCATCGACGCTGTCTAAAATCGTGGTGAGCAGGTTTTCATTCGTCGAGAGCTTGGCGCTGTTAGAGACCACGCGACGCCTCAATAGTGCGTTTGCTCCAATGGCTAGCGCCAGGATGCACACAAGTAGCCCAACGCTCCACCATACCCAGTACGGAATTAGAGTCGTGGTGGTACTGTTAGAGCGCCACGCGCTGAGCGTCTCGTAGTACACCGAGTTGACGTCGTCTTTCCAACCCAACAGTACGGCATCAATGCGCTCAAGCACCTCGGCCGACAGCGTAGGAGAGGCGGCATAAAAAAGGCGAGCCGGCTGAAAAATAATCGGCGTTTCACGCAGGCCATAATCTCGCGCCCGCCAGTCACCAAACAAATGGTTCGAGGCTACTAAATCCGCCTCACCGTTCGCGACAGCTTGAAAGCCTGCTGCAAAACTATCCACCGGCAACCACGTGACCGCAATATCAAAGCGATCAGTCACGGCAGCTAAGTAGCTCTGCTGAATCGAACCATCAACCACCGCTACCCGGCGCTGTTCTAGGTCTAAAATCGCCTCTACGCGGCTGTCAGCGGCTTGATACAGCTGCGACCAGCTGTGCATCACCGGCTCACTGTGGAAGGCAAAGCGCCGAGCACGCTCTTCGCTCCAGGCCACATCTGGCAGCAGATCTATATCGCCTTGTTCCAGCAGCGTTAAACACTGCTGGAAATCGCAGTGGATGCTCTCTAACTGCCACTGCTCCTGCTGCGCGATGGCCTCCAGCAGCTCGCCCAGCACGCCGCGAATTTGGCCTTGCTCGCCAGCAAATAGCTTAGGCGGATTATGGTAAACCCCTACCCGAAGCGTCAGATCCGCCTGCACAACGGCGCTCCATCCGCTTAAGGTAAGCAGAACACAAGGCCAAAGAGCACGGCGTGTAAAACGCTTGGTGGAACGGTTGCTTTGCATCCGGCTCAACGCGAACACTCCCTTGCGCAGCATAATAGGCGTTACTCACCCGGCATGGTTAACGGGCCTGCGCGCTCTACAACGCGCTGCCAAGCAGGGTCGTTTTCAATACGATCCACAAAGGCAGCAATTGATGGATAAGCAGAAAGCGACTGCGTCGCTTTAATCGCCTGAAGCGGGAAACTCATTTGAATATCGGCCCCACTTGGCCAATCGCCTGCAAAATGTCCGCGCGATGCTAGGTGTGTTTCTATCATTCCCAAGTGCTGCTTTAACTGAGGCTGAATAAAACGTTTTCGCACCGTATCGCTAATGCCTTTGGCCAGCGGCTTAATCAGCCAGGGAGACTGTTTAGGGATTTGACTAAAGACGAGTCCCATCACTAACAGGGGCATCAAGGAGCCTTCTGCATAGTGCAACCAGTAGCGATAGTTTACCCACTCATCACCTGCTTCTGGGGACGGCTGCAATTTACCGTTACCATAGCGATTCACTAAATAGTCAATAATGGCGCCAGACTCCGCCACCGTTAACTCACCATCGGTTATCACCGGTGATTTACCCAACGGATGCACTTTTTTTAACGCCTCTGGCGCCTGCTGAGTCTTGCCATCCCGCTGGTAAACTTGAATGTCATATTCAAGGTTTAACGACTCTAAAAGCCATAAAACGCGATGAGAACGGGATTTTTCAAGATGATGAACGCGGATCATAACTACTCCATGAGGCGACTTGGTACACCAGTATAGTACTGATGTCAGTTATCCATTGACTGTAAGCTATCTCAGCTTAGCACTATTGCAGCGTTGAACCCCATGGAGAAAGCAATGACTGACGCACCAACGCACACAGGGGCGCCAAACGGTGGCAACCCCTGTGAACAGAAAAACTTTAAGCACTTGTTTTTGTGAATTTTTAACGATTAAAGCAGGTATTAATGAAGCCTATAATCAGGCTCTATGCTGGTGTTTTAAACGTGCCAAAAGATCCATTGGCGACCATTTACCCTGTAACCAGGGCGCCAATAGGCGAGTGGAAAGCGGAATAAACACAAAGACCATGACGGGGGTCAGTATTAATGTGCTGGCGAGTACGCGGGGAATTAAAGGCCAGTCGGCTAACATCCCACCGAAGAGCCACTGAAACAGCAGTGAAATAGGGAAAAAGGCAAGCCATACGGCTATCGCTTGTTTCCAACGCGGCGGAGCTACACCAGGCGATACATTAAACCAAGCATCTAGCCCGGTCGCCCTGTGCTCATGGGGGGCTGCGTAAAGCCCTTTACCACGGATAAGCCATGCAGAGCGTGAAGCAGAGTGCTCCCAAGCGGCTAGCGAAGCCTGGCTCTCGAAGCGGAAAATAATCTGATACTCATCGTCGTCTTTTGGGGGCGCAAGCACACCCGACCCCAAGTAGCCGGGAAAGTCAGCCGCTAGTTCGCGACCTTCATTTAACCAACGATTAAAATCTTGGTAGCGGCCATCAGCAACGCGGCGAGCCACCATCAGTGTGACAGGTGAGGCAGACATGGGTGATCTCCTAATGTGTAAGCAACCACTGCCGGGTAGGCGAGCTGCAGGCAGCCAGGCGGGTAATCCTGCTGCGCGTTCCACATTATACAGGCAATATTGATGCCATGTATGCCTATCGCCGAGGAATGGGCTGGCGACGCTCTCCCCTCTGAAACGCTCGAACATGCTGATAAATATCGATAGCGCTTTGAATAGCGTCAGCTTCAAGTGTGTCTGGCTGGATGATGGGCCCTTTAACACCGCCTTCTGTGCGCAATATTTCATCCACATCGGCACGATAACGGGCCAACAGATGCTCAATATTCATACGCACGCGATGCACTTCCAAATTAAACGCGTGACGCTGTTCCGTGCGTTTAAAAATATCGAGGGGATTCTCTGTTGACGCAATCAAGCTATCTAAGGTGTTGCACACTAAACGCTCGGCGGCGTTTAAATTGGGAATGACGGAATACATCAGCTCATAAAGCGTCATCTTTGCATCATGCTGGTGCATAAACAGGCTCAACAGCGGTTTAATGGAACAATCGTGTGAAAGCGACCCTGCTCAGTAAAGGTAATCCGAAACACGCCGTGCACACCTTCCTGCCCCACTATCCGGTGTAATGCCTGAGCAGGAAAAATCACCCAGCGGCCATCGACACTGCGCGCCCGCACGTTGTCGTAATGGCCTTCGTAATAGGCCAAGCATTCGGTGACACTTAGATGAAGAATGACATCAATGGTGTGCATAACATTGCGCAATTCGGCTGGCTCACAGATACTCTATGCTAACTGAAATCATCGCAAATATCGGTAAACACTTATGGATCTTGCCTCGATTAACGGGTTTGCTGCATCCTCTACTGGCTGGCCTACTTCCTCACTGCCTGCCGCTCGAGTATCGCGTAGTGATGTCGATAGCCGCGGAGCAGTTTCTGCCCGCGAGCCAAGCGCCAAAGACGCTACCCAAGAGATCCGCGAAGGCGAAGAGACGGACGCCAGCGAAGCGGCTACCGGGCCCACGCGCCCCGATGGTACACCGTTGGCACCCGAAGAGATCCAACAGCTTGAACAGCTAAAACAGACTGATCGCGAAGTACGTCAACATGAGATGGCCCACCAAACGGTAGGCGCACCGTATACCGGCGGGGCTACCTATGAGTATGAAGTGGGCCCAGACGGTAAACGCTACGCGGTGGCCGGTGAAGTCTCGATTGATTACGGCCCCGTCCCCGGCAACCCTCAGGCAACGGTGGAAAAGATGCAAACCGTCATTGCATCTGCGCTCGCACCGGCCGACCCATCGCCTAAAGACCTTCAGGTAGCAGCGCAGGCGCGCCAGTATTTGCTAGAAGCAAAACTGGAAGCCGCTCGCGAGCAGAGCGAGATGAATCAGGCTCGTTCAGCGCAAAAAGGTGACGTATCCGCCAATGACGAACCGCCCGAACAGGCCGCTTAACGACCTACTTTCCCCAGGGTGTGGCGCGCGCTTACTGTAGCGTGGCTAAACCTCGCCAATCCTGGCGTTCGGGCCAGTGGGCTAACCAGTCAGGCATCGCCTCTGGCGGCATCGGGCGTGCAATTCCATACCCCTGAGCCAACCCGCACCCTAATGCCATCAGCGCCTTCGCATGCGCCAGGGTTTCGACCCCTTCTGCCAACATAGGCCGCTGAAATCGGTTGGCCATGTAAATGACGCTTTCTACAATTGCCATGTCGTTTTGATCGCTGAGCATATCGCGCACAAAACTTTGGTCGATCTTAATCAAATTGACGGGCAATTGGCGTAAATGCGTTAGTGACGAGAAGCCAGTGCCAAAATCATCAATCGCAAACCCTACGCCCAACGCCTGACAGCGCGCCATGTTTTTCAGGGCGGCTTTGACATCGTGCATGGCCGCACTTTCCAGCACCTCAAGCTTTAATAGCGATGGCGACACGCCAGGGTAGCGAGCGAGGAGTTCAGCCAACCGCTGGCTAAACGTATTTACTAGTAGGTGTGAGGGGCTGATATTCACGTTCACCGGCAAGGCAATACCTTCGCTTTGCCACAGCGTGAGCTGACGCAGCGCGTGCTCTAATACCCACTCTCCGAGATCAACCTCTAACGGCGTGCCATCAATAATGGGCAAGAACTCACCAGGCGAAAGCATCCCAAGCTCGGGGTGTTGCCAGCGAATCAACGCCTCGACCCCCACCACCTGCCCACTGCGCATGTCGACTTGCGGCTGGTAGAAAAGGCGCAGTTCATCGTGATTAATCGCATCCATAAAGCGCTGGCGCTGCTCATGGCGCACCTGCAGCCTGCGGTCATGGTGAGAGTCAAAGAAGTGGTAGGTATCCCGCCCGCGCTGCTTAGCACGGTACATCGCCTGATTGGCATGACGTAACAGCACATCCCCCTGCGCATGATCATCAGGGAAGCAGGTAATCCCTAAGCTTGCAGTGAGGTAAATGGTTTGGCCTTCAATCAGCAGCGGTTGGCGGATCGAAGCCAACAGCTTCTCGAAGAACGTCTCTTCCACGCCGTGATGAAGCAGCAGCACAAACTCATCGCCACCAATCCGGGCCAGCACGTCATCCCCGAACAGTAGATGGCTAATCCGCTGCGCAAAGGCCGTCAGCAGCGCATCGCCTACCTGAAGGCCCAGCCGGTCATTAATAGTTTGGAAGTGATCGATATCCAGCGCGCATACGGCCAGAGGCAGTTGGCGGTTCTCGGCATGCTGAATCGATTCCTGAATTAGCTGGGTCAGTAACTGGAGGTTAGGCAGCCCCGTCAGTGCATCAAAATAGACCTCGCGATTGAGGTGGCGCGCATGAGAAGGGATGGCCGACAAATCTGCCAGTACAATCACATGATGATCCACTCGCCCCTGTTCGTCGCGTACGCGGTTGATAGACATCATACCGGGATAGAGCTGACCATCATGGCTACGGTAGCTAATCTGGCTTTTACTGCGGTCTCGCAGCTGCAGCTCCTCACGCATCAACCGCGTGGTACGACTATCATCGAGGGGTAAAATACTGAATGCCTCAGGGGATTTTCCCTTTACCTCGTGCAGTGCCAAGCCCGTCAGCTCGCTAAACGCAGGGTTCGCATCGACCACGCAGTTATCTGCGTTGGTAATAATGATAGCCTCATTGGCATAGCGAAAGGCCGACTCGGACGGCGTAAGGGACGTATTGGAATCCATCACCGACATCGCAACAGCGTTAGTGGTACGCGACGCTAATTGAGTGGCTGGTTGAGGCAAAGACTGCTCCTTTGGGTCATTCAAGGGCGGGCACATGCGTCTCTGCTCTCCTCTTATAAGCAGTAGTTATTTAATGACTTTTGGTCATATTAACACCGTCTTGCTGCGCGTGTTTTAGATTCAACAGCGCTGAATCAACGCGGTATTCGAGCTAGGGCGCCACCGATGCCGCTCCTAAAAAACGCTGCTGCCAGTAGTCGATGTCCAGCGGCACGCTGACCACCGCTCGGCCGCTGCCGGGGGCGTGAATCATCTGGCGGTTGCCGCCGTAGATGCCAACGTGTGTGGCTTTATTGCCGTCGCCAAAAAACAGCAAATCACCGGGGCGAGGTGCGTCTACTTGGGGAAGCGCACGGAATTGGCTATCGGCGGTGCGTGGCACGCGGATACCTGCCGCTCGGTAGGTCATTTCAACTAACCCTGAGCAGTCCAGGCCATCCGGTGAATTGCCGCCAAAGCGGTAGGGAGTACCAATCGCCTGCTGCGCATGGGAGAGAATCAACGCGCGCTCCATCGAGATGCCCGATGGCAGGCTGGGCGCGGGGGTCATAGCCACGTCTTTACTGGCGCACCCGGCCAAGAGCAGTAAGGTGAACAGCGCAAAAAGAGGGGAGAATCGGGTAAACGGCATGGCAACGCTCCAAGTCAGCCTGGTGCTCTTATCATGGCCTAAGCGCCGTTCACCCGCTACTCCATCACTCGCCGTTAACGGCCTATCCACTCGATAAACGTGCTCTCGCCTAGCGCATGGCGCTCGTGGCGAAGGCGGCTCATCGCCGCGTAGGGCAAATCCATGACCAAGCCATTACTCAGCGGCTGCTCCAGCACCTGGCGCAGCAGTGCGTTACATACGAACAGATGAGCCACCACCAGCACATGGCGACCAGGAGGATTGACCAACAGCCGCCGCCACACTTCGCTGACGCGGGCATCCAGCTCGGCGAGGGTTTCACCGCTGGGCGGCGCGGCGCGGGCGGGGTCGTACCAGAAGGCGCTCATCTGCTCAGTGCCTTCCTGCTCATATACCTGCGCATAGGTTTTCCCCTCCCACTCGCCCAGGTGCAGCTCGGCTAGGTCGTCGTCTACCTGCACCGGCAGGTCGAACTCCTCCCCTAACCAAAGCGCGAACTCGCGGCAGCGGGCCAGGGGCGAGCTAACGATGGCATCATAGGGTGGCCGTCCATCCACCGTATGGCGCATCACTGCGTCGGTCACCTGCTGCCAGCCCGAATCGCTAAGCGGATGGTCGGTACTGCCCCGTAGCATTCGCCCACCCTGCGGTTCACCGTGGCGCATCAGGTCAATCGTTGTGATCTCGGCATTGGCAAAGCGCATAGCGGTTCTCCCCTTCACGGACAGATTAAATAATGGCGTGACGAACGCGAGCCGAGACCCATTCCGACACCAGTACCGTGGCGAAAATCAACGCGAAGATAACGCTGACCTGATTCCACGCTAGGCTGTTGATGGAGGCGTTCAGCTGCAGGCCTATTCCACCTGCGCCCACCAGCCCCAGCACCGTCGATTCGCGAATATTAATATCCCAGCGGTAAACGCTGATCCCCGCAAAGGCAGGCATGATTTGCGGCAGCACGCCGTAGTTCATCACCTGCAGGCGGCTGGCGCCCGTGGCACTGATGGCTTCCACCGGTGTGGGATGGATCTCCTCAATGGCTTCATAGAGCAGCTTCCCCACAAAGCCAATCGAGCGCAGCGCGATGGCGATGATGCCCGCCAGCACGCCAGGGCCAAGAATGGTCACCAGCAGCATGGCCCAAATCAGCGAGTTGATCGAGCGCGAAGAGACGATGATGGTCAGCGCTAAGCTGCGCACGAGCGGATGCGGCGTGGTGTTACGCGCGGCTAAAAACGCCACCGGAAACGCCATCATAATGCCCAGCGCGGTACCCAAGGTGGCGATATTGAGCGTGTCCCACATGGGTTTCCAAAGCTCGCTGGCGTACTCCCAGCGGGGCGGCATCATACGGCTAATCAGGTCACTACCCTGGCGGCCAGCGTCTTCCACAAACACCCACATGGTGTTGTCAGAGATCACTTTCCAGCAGAGTAAGAACAGGCTAACGCCCGCCAGCCAAGCGAGGTACTGCAGCCACTGGGCGCGGGTGGTGCGCCGCTGCCACTGCGGCACACCGTTTGATGAAGTTGACACCGGCATGGAGAATTCCTTTTGCCTTCAGGCTTTACGTAAAGGGTTGGCAACAAGCGTGCGACGGCGCGCTACTGCGTCCAGCGACGCACATGGCTGGAGGCGTACTCACTCATCAGCACAATGGCGATGATGATTAGCAGAATGGCGGCCGAGGTGCCGTACTCGTAGCGGCTGAGCGAGGTGTTGAGCGTCGCGCCAATCCCCCCCGCCCCGACAATGCCGATCACCGACGACTCGCGGAAATTGATATCCAGCCGGTACATGGAAAGCCCGATCAAACGCGGCATCACCTGCGGCTGCACGGCGTGGTTCATGGTTTGCCACCAGCTCGCCCCGGTGGCGCGCACGGCTTCCACCTGTTTCCAATCGAGGTCTTCGATATCTTCTGCCAGCAACTTGGCCATAAAGCCGATGGTGGCAAAGGCCAACGTGAGCATGCCCGCAAAGGGGCCAAAGCCGAACATCACCACGAACAGAATGGCAATGATCACCTCTTGAAAGGTGCGCGAGACGGCGATGATGGCCCGGCATACCGCGTAGATCGGCAAGGGGGCGATATTGCGCGCAGCCCCTAGCCCAACCGGGATGGCCAGCAGAACGCCGATCACCGTCGAGGTCAGCGTCATGGTCAGGCTTTCCATTAGCCCCGCCAGAATATCGTTTTGACGGCTGACGAAGTCCGGCTGTAAAAACGCGCCGAGAAAGTTCAGCGCACGCCCGGCACCTTCCGCCACCCGCGCCCAGTTCACTTCCACCGATGCCAGCGCCAGCATCAGGTACACTACGCTACCCAGCGCCAGCGCCCAACGCAGGCAGCGGCTCTCAATCAGCGGCAGTCGCCGCCACTGGCCTTGGCGGGCGGCCTGCTGGCGGGCTTGAGCGTCCGTCGTGCTCATTGCGCGCCTCCACTCGCTAAGCGGTTCTGGCGCGGCGCATGTGGTGCTGTGGTTGCCTGCGGCGACGTAGCGTTAGACGTAGCGCCGCTGCTCTCCTCCTCGTCATCATCGGCAGGCTCAGGGGTGGTGTCCCAATCCTCTTCGCCGTAAATGGTGGTCAGCATCTCGCTGGTCAGATCGCTGGGCTTACCGTCGAAAACGATCTCCCCGGCACGCAGCCCGACAATGCGATCGGCAAACTGCTGAGCCAACGCCACATCGTGAATGTTAATGATGGCGGCCAGCTCGCGCTCGGCGCACAGCTCGCGAATCAAGCGCATGATTTGGCGGGAGGTTTTAGGGTCTAGACTCGCGGTAGGTTCATCCACCAGCAGCAGTTTAGGGCTTTGCAGCAGCGCCCGGGCAATGCCTACCCGCTGGCGCTGGCCACCCGAGAGCGCATCGGCGCGCTTATCAATCGCGTGGGGCAGGCCTACACGCTCAAGCAAGCGAAACGCTTCTGCCACGGCTTCCTGCGGGTAGCGGCGTAAAAAACTGCGCCAGAACCCTACATAGCCCAACTGGCCAGAGAGCACGTTCTCCATCACGCTCAGGCGGTCCACCAGGGCGTACTCTTGGAAAATCATTCCCATGGAGCGGCGGGCATGGCGCAGGCGGCTGCCTGAGAGTTTCGTCAGCTCCACGTCTTCCAGTCGAATGCTGCCTTGGGTGGGTTCTACCAAGCGGTTCACGCAGCGAATCAACGTGCTCTTTCCCGCGCCAGACGGGCCAATGAGGGCCATAACCTGCCCTTTCGGCAGCGAGAGCTGGATATCGGTCAGCGCGCGGTCGCCGGTAGGGTAACGCTTGCCAACGCCGGTGAGTGTCAACATGGAGGGTGCCTCAGTGTCTTATGCGTCTGTGCTTGCGTTCACAAGCACTTCTCTAATGGCTACATAGCGGCTCGGCCAGGAGGTCGCCCTCCTGGCCGAGAAAATCATGGAACGACCGATGGATTAGTCGCAGTCGTACGTCACACCGTTAGCATCGGCGATGGTACGGATCACTGACCAGTTCTCTTGGTAGGTGATCGGAATGAACTGGGCTTCACCGGAGTTGGCAAACTCGGCTTCCAGCGCACTGCCTTCCCAGTCGTAGCTGAAGAACGCGTCCTGAATCTGCTCGGCAAGCTCAGGATTCAGATTGTTCGCCAGGCCATAGGCCGTGGTGGGGAAGGTTTCCGAGGTGTAGATGACGTTGTAATCGCCTTCGCTCACCACATCGCGTGACAGCATGCGCTTGGCCACAGAGTTGGCAATGGCGGCCGCGTCGTAATCTTTGTTCACCACGCCCAGGATGGAGTTGTCGTGAGAGCCAGAGAAGGCTGTCTCGAAATCTTCACCCGCTTCCAGGCCGTACTCAGAGCGCAGCAGCGCGGAAGGAGCGCGGAAACCGGAGTTGGACGTTTCAGAGGTAAACGCTAGCTGACGACCGGCTAAGTCTTCCACCGACTCGATGCCGCTATCGGGGTAGGTGATGATTTCCATCTCGTAGCCGAAGCTACCGTCTTCAGCGGCCATCATGGCGAAGGGGCGGAAGCCACCGCAGTTGACCGCCACCGGCACGCCGCCAGTGTTGAAACCCGCCACGTGGAGACGACCGGCGCGCAGCGCTTCCTGCTGGGCAGCGTTAGACTGCACCGGGAAGAACTGGACGTTTTTACCAGTGGCTTCGCTCAGGTGATCCAGGAAACCCGCCCAAACGTCGGCATAAACGGCTGGGTCTTCTACCGGTGTGTAAGCAAACACCAGTGTATCCGGATCAACCCACTGTGACTCATCGCTGGGCACATCAGCGATCATGTCGCCGTCGTTGTCCACATAGCGCGAAGAGAGATCAGCAGAGGCAGTGACCGCTGCCAGTGCAAACGTGCCTGCGACGGCGGCGCTCAACAGCGTACGAGAAAAAGAGAGAGTGTGCATACATCACCTAAGCGAGTTAAGAAGTGTTAACGCTATAGTGGCGAGCCGATGTGACAGCATCGGGACACTCTCATGACGCCTAGATGACGAATCCATGACGACTTAACAGTCGCCGCCCACGCAGCAGCCGCGCCGTTCCACGAAGAGGCTGTTGCCTGCGATTTTCTTGGCCTGATGCTTCAGCTCCGAGAGCTGCGCAGCGATATCCAACGCCTTGCAGGGGGCGGGGTCAGTAATCGGCTTGACCGCAATCGAGACGCTCACGAAGGGGAAGAACATCACGCCGCCCTGGCGGCTTTCGATGGCAACCCCCCCCTGCAGGCGGTCGTTCTCTTCATAAAAGCCAGGGGCCATGACTTCAAAAGAGTGGAGAATCTGCCTGCACACGCCTTCCCAATGCTCCAGAGGCAGCAGCATCATAAAGTCATCGCCACCAATATGGCCGATAAAGCCCCCCGCGCTCTCTACTTGCGCCTGTAGCAATCTCGAGAGCGAGATGATCACGTGGTCGCCGCGGGCGTAACCGTAAGCATCGTTAAACGCTTTAAAGTTATCCAAATCCACGTAGGCCGCCGCAAAACCGCTGCCTTGAGATAAATAAGAAGCCAGGGTTTCGTTGATCAGAATATTGCCGGGCAGCCCGGTGAGCGGATTGGCGTGGCGCGCTTGGCGCACCTGAATCGCGGTAATCTCACGCAGCAGATCGACGATATTGCCCATCCCAAGGTACTGACCGTCGCCATCGACGATGACGAAATCTTCCTGCTCGATATCGCGGCTATCGGTGAGCTGTTGGCTCAGTGCCTCCAAGGAAAGATCTGCGTCCGCCACGATCATTTTAGGATCGGCGATCTCCAGCACGCAGCGTTTGGCATAGAGCGCATGGCTGTACTGATTGGTGAACAGCGTGAGGAACGCGTTGCGGCGCACCACCGCCACAGGAGCGCCCTCTTCAATCACCGCCACGCAGCGCAAACGAGGGTCTTCGCGAAAGCGCTCGGCCAGTGCGGGCACCGAGCAGGTGGCCGACACGCTCTCAATGGGGCGCAAAATGGAGTGCGCGGTACGCCCCGCCGGGCTTTTGAGCTGGGTAGTGGCAGGCAGAAGCGTATTGAGCTGCATGGGAGGCTGAAGGCTTGGCCGAGCGAAGTAGAAACCTTGCAGCAGCGCGAGGCCTCGGTCTAGCTCCCATAGGCAGAGGTGCTCGGCGGCGGTTTCTACGCCCTCAGCAATGAGCTGGCAGTCGAGGCTGCGCGCCACATCCAAAATGGAGCGCAAAAACTCCCGTTTGGCAGGCTCTTTATCGATTCCTGAGATAAAGTGGCGGTCAAGCTTGACGAAATCGGGCCGCAGCTCCGACCAGTGGCGCAGGCTAGAGTGCCCGGCCCCTAAATCATCCAGCGCCACCTGAAAGCCCATATCGCGGTAGTGATCCACCGCTTGGCGCATCAGTTCGTAGTCGTGAATCGGCACGTGCTCGGTCAGTTCAATGACCACGCGCTCGGGGGGCAGGCCGCTCTCTTGAATAAAGCTCATCGTCAGACCCTCGCGGAAATCACGCTCCACGATGGTCAGTGGCATTACGTTGAGAAACAGCAACCCCGGCAGTTCAAGCTCGGCAAAGCGGCGAATGGCGAGCCGCCGACACAGAAGATCCAGCTCGACCAGCAGTCCCGCCTGGGTCGCCACATCAAATAACCGTAAGGGAGAGTGCAGCGGGGATGTTTTTGGCCCGCGAATCAGCGCTTCATAGCCGTAAATGGCCTGCTGATTGGCGTCCACAATCGGCTGGAACAGCACGTGCAGCTCTTCTGCCGCAATAATTTGATTTAGCCATTGTGCTTCTTGTGCGGTCATATGCCTGCTGCCCTATCAAACGTCGACTATCCCTATGATTTGTAACGCTCCATGAGGAAGGTTCTAGGGCAGCAAGCGTGCGTCATTGTGATGACATTTGTATGACAGACAGCGGTTATCTACGGGTCGATAGGCACCTTAGGTGGTGGAAAGACCACGTCACCGCCGTTGGCATCAAGCTGGCGAATATCCGTCGGGTTGCCCTGCTCATCCAGGCTTACCAGCCCAATGCCGCTGGCGTTCCATAGCCGCTCTCCGGCGCTGGCTTGGTCTGGGTCGCGGGGGTAGATGCTGAGCTTGCGCCGCTTGGTAAACCAGTTCAGCGGCGACAGCGGCGCGTAGAGCCAGCGGTTCAAGCGGTCAAAGGTATTCAGCAGCTGCTTGGGAAAAGTGTTTTTCACCCCGCTTGACGTGATTTGCCACAGCTTTGGAGCCCGCTTCTGGCGGCGCACGACGATGTCGTAGGCAAAGGAGTAGTGAACGTCACCCGAGAGGATCACGTAGTTACCAGGGGTTTTGGAGTGCCGCCAAATGTGTAGCAGCACGTTGGCCGCGCCGCGATGCGCCATCCAGTTCTCGGCATCCACCACCAGCGGCTTACCCGCCAGGGTAAAGAGCTTTTGAATACTTTCGATCAGCTTGACGCCAAACATGGGCGCAGGCGAGACGATCACCGCGCTTTTAGTGCCCAGCAGCGCCTGCTGCATCTCCATCAGCGCCTCCCAATCCATCAAGCCTGATGGGCGGTTGGGGCTACGCTCACTGCGCCAACGGCGCGTCCGGGTGTCCAGCACGATGAGTGCGGGCGTGCCCGGCACCTGAAACTCCCAGCCCTGAAAGCGCAGCATCCGCTCAATCAAAGCATCCTGGGCACCAAGGTTCAGCGGGCCGACATCGTCAAACAGGGTGATCGCTTGATGTAGCAACGGATTAAGTTTATCGGGCGCGTTGCCCCACCCTTGGCAAAGCAGGTACGCCACCAGCGCGTTGCCGATAATACGCTTGGAGAACGGGTGGCCGTAGGCGCAGCGCTCCCAGTCGGCGGTCAGGTTCCAGTCATCGGTCACGTCGTGGTCATCAAAAATCATCAGGCTGGGCACATGGGCCATCAGCCGCGCGCACTGAGGCAGTCCCTCTACGAACGCTTCGATGATCGCCTGCTCTTCCCGGTAAGCCTCGGCCTCTTTCTCGCCTAACGCCGGGGCGTCATAGGCAATCACCTGCCACGGCGTGGGCGACCACACCAGGCAGTACATGGCGAGCATCTCAGCCAGCGTCATCAGGTGGTTCTGGGCGTTCGCCGAGGTGAATACCGGCTTTTTGACGCCGCCAAAAAAGCGCTCGCGCAGCGCCGCGTTGCTGGTGACATCCGGCAGCAGCGCTTCCCGGTGGTAGTAGCTTTCCGGGGCGTTATACAGCGCTTGGCTGTCATCGACGGTAGCGCCCTCAAGCAGCTCATCCACCAGCCCCAGGCGGGCAATCAACGCATGAACCGCCCGCAGCATGGGGCCTGCCACGTCATCCACATACACTTGGTCGCCGGTCATCAGCAGCCACGCGGGCCACTCGGTAGGGGACTCCTGGCGCTCGGCTATCCAGTGATCGGCCCGCACTAAGCCATCGGCGCTGTCATGGTGAGGTTTACGGCAGGAGCCGTGCATCAAACGGTGGTGGCGAGAGGCCAACACAAACCCTGGGTAGTCATAGCCATCGTGGCATAGCCAAGGTGCCCACTCCGGCAGGGGCTGCCACGCGCCGTCAGTTCTTTGTACCTGCAGGTCGTAGGCAATGCGGGTGTCGGTGGGCAGCGCGGTGGGCAGGCTCAGGTCAATGGCGTAAATATAGGCATGCCGTCCAATTGCCACGCACTGGTGGGCGTTGTCTAACGCGTGGGTTTGCTGCTCCTCTTGCTCTGGGTTCAGCACCAGCTGCATGGTTAGCGGACGGGTCGCTACCAGCCATAAAATCAGCCGCGACGGCGACAGCCGACGCAGCAAAGGCCCGACCAGTACGTCGGGTAACGTCGTGGCGATTTGTGTCATTTCACACCCTCTGTGCTGTGTGTTGCATCGCTCTTACGATCATTAAGTAGCGACCACAGGCAGTTCAATGACTACCTCTAAACCGCCAGACTCGGCGCGCTGTAGGCGCATCTGGCCATGATAAAGTGTGACAAGGTCGGTGACGATGGCTAACCCCAAGCCACTGCCTGAACGCTGCTCATCAAGCCGCTTGCCACGCTGGACAGCGGCTTGGCACTCTTGCGGCGTCATGCCGGGGCCATCATCGCTAACAACCAGCAACAGCATCTCGCTTTGAGCCTGCAGGCGGATATGCACATCGCTTTTGGCCCAGCGTAGGGCGTTGTCCAGCAGGTTACCCATCATCTCCTGCAGGTCCTGTCCGTCCATATGCACCCGCACGCCGCTATCCACGGTTTGGCGCAGGGTAATATGGCGGCGCTGCGCTAGCCGGGCAAGCCCAGTGATTAGCGGGGCCAGCGTGCCTTGGAGGGCCACCGGAGCAAAGCGCACGCCCTCGCCCGCAGCGGATGCCCGCGCCAGATGGTGGCGCACAGCGCTGTCGATACGCGACAGCTCGGCCTCCCAGGTATCACGACTCTCGCCTGGTAGCTGCTTGGCCAACAGCCGCATCACGCTAATCGGCGTTTTTAGGGCGTGGGCCAAGTTGCCTGCCGTGTGGCGGCCCCGTTCGATGAGCCGCTGGTCGCGCGCCAACACGGCGTTCATGGATGTAGCCAGTGTGGCCAGCTCGTCAGGCAAACGAGTATCCAACTGTTCTACACGCCCCTGCTCTACATCACGTAAGTTGGCGTTCATGCGCCGCAGCGGCGCGAGCCCCCAACGCACCTGTAGCGCCAGCACGCCTAGCAACAGCGCGCCCAGGCCTAGCAACCCCAGCCACAGCATCTGCTGAAAGGCCCGAACGTCTTCGCGCAAGTTGTCGTCACGTGCGGCGACACTGACGTGCAGCGGCGTCTCCAAAGCGCCCAAATAGATATCGCGCTCTACGACGCGCAGCTGCTGTCCACGCGGGCCTGGGAGCGTGCGGGCAGTCACCCGCTCGCTCTCCAGCACCGGCAAACGCTGATCCCATAACGACCGCGACGTTACCGAGTGGTTCGCATCGTCGGTAATCTGCCAGTACCAGCCTGAATATACGTGGTCGAAACGGGGGTCACCCAACGCGCGCTCGTAGTTGAGTTGCTCGGTGAGCGGGTCGTAGGTAACCCCAGCAATGACCACGTTGAGGGTCGCTTCCAGCCGTTCATCGAACGCGTTGACCGCAGAGGCGCGGTAGTGATGGGACAACAGCCAACCGGCCACGGGGAGTGCCAGCAGCACCATGAGCAGCACCGCCAACAGCAGGCGTAGATTGATCGAGCGGTTAGCCCAGCGCTGGTTCCAAGAGACTACATTAGCGCTCATGAATCGCTCGGTTCATCAGCTAATAGGCGATACCCCTGGCCGCGCAGCGTGGCAATGCGCCACGCGCCTAGCTTGCGACGCAACCGACTGACCTGAACATCAATGACGTTGGAGTCGGGTTCGTGATCGCGGTCGTACACGTGCTCAGAAAGCTCGCTGCGGCTGACCACTCGGGGCGCGGCATGCATTAAGTAGCTTAATAAGCGGGTTTCCTGAGCAGTTAAGCTCACGGGGCGCCCCACCAAGGTGACATGCTGGGTATGAGTATCCAGGCTAAGCTCGCCCACTTTAATCACCGGGTGTGCATGGCCATGGGTGCGGCGTACCAACGCCCGCAGGCGAAACAGCACCTCGGCGGGTTCAAACGGCTTGGTCACGTAGTCATCGGCTCCCGCGGTAAAACCAGCGGCTTTATCAGCCCAGCGTTCACGGGCCGTTAAGATCAGTACCGGCAGATCAATGCCATCCTCCCGCCAGGAAGAGAGCCAGCGAGTGCCATCGCCATCGGGCAGGCCAATATCCAAAATAACCGTATCGTACGCTTCTGTGCGCACCAAAAAGTCCGCTTCCTGGCCGTTCTCTGCCCGCTCGACGATCCAGTCGCCATCTTGCAACGCTTGACTCAGCTCACGGGCAAGCGCCTGGTCATCCTCTACCAGTAAACACTTCATCAAAAAACCCTTATGAATACACCTAATAAAGACGAGACACCGCAGGTAACCGTGTTAACGCTGCATATCGCGAATACGCACGCCTTCGATTTGCATGAGCTGTCCGCTTTGGCCATCAAACTCAAACTCTACGACCTGCCCTTGGGGGCCTAGCAGCTTAATTTCATACTCGACCAGCCCATCGTCGCGCTCGATTTCGACCTCAAGCACGTCGCCGATATAGTGAGCGTCGAGCCAGTCAAGAATGGTCTCCAACGGCACCACATCACCGCGCCGTACCTCGCTGTGCAGAGCTTCCCAGTGCTGGTCGCCGGTCGCGCTACCCATCAATACGAGGACCAGCGCCAATACCAGCCCGCCCTTATAGGGGAGCCGTTGCCAGGAGCGCTGCTTAATAGAGAGAAGAGACGTCATTTTCATAACAGTAGGATGCCAAAGGCAACATGAACGCTAGATGAACGGCTTTGTCAGGTTTAGGAAAGAACCCCGGTGATATAAATACCCTGTCGCATTCGCTGACTGACCTTCGTCAGGCATCATCCGGCAATGCATTCACTAAGCAAAGAAGGAATTTGATATGAACGCTATGAAAAAAATGCTGCTGATCCCGACCTCTGCTCTTCTGCTTGCCGCAGCTGCAAGTAGCGCCCAGGCAGATACTCAGCCGATGGACCGGATCGATGACATTCTGACCTACGCCAACGACTACGGGTTCAGCCACATCGAAGAGATCAACGTGGACGACCGTGGCCGTGTCGAAGTGGAAGGCTGGTTAGACGATGAGTGGTACGCCGATGTGGATTTCTCCATCGATAACGGCGAAAGCCTGCAAGAAGAGCGCAAGCGCCTGATTACCGGTGCCTGGGGCATGAGCGAAGAGGACATCCGCCAAGCGCTTGATGCTGCCAGCCAGGAAGGTATGACCGAATTTGAAAGCATCGATATTGATAAAAGCGGCATCATCGATGTTGAAGGCCGCGAGCAAAACGGTCGCGAGCTGGAACTGAGCCTGCGCCAGGGTTCTTTTGAAGTTACCCAGATGGATCGCGACTAATCGCTTAAGCGACCCGCTCATCCATTAGTAAAGCCTTTTGTTAGCACGTACTTGTCGGCGGGCCTTCGGGCCCGCCGCTTGCTTTGTGTCTCTTCGCTGATTAGCGGCAGTCTTGGCAGTTGCCCCGAGCCATAATCGCCTCGGCGATACGCTCGATGCCTTGCCGATAGGCTGCTTGGCGATAGGTGACTCGCTCCTCTTCCGCCCTGACCAGCGCCCGTTTGGCCTCATCGCTGAGCCGACGCTTCAGGCGCTGATTGACCTCCTCTTCTTGCCACTTCTCGCCTGAGCGGTTTTGCAGCCACTCAAAGTAGCTCACGATAACGCCACCGGTATTCGCCAACACGTCAGGCAGCACGGGCACGCCACGTTTTTCCAACGCCGCATCCGCATCGCTGGTGAGCGGTCCGTTGGCAATTTCGAGCACCGCGCCTGCCTTCACATCGCCCACGTTGCCGCTGTGCAGCTGATTTTCCAGCGCGGCCAGAACCAGCACATCGACCTGTAACGCGAGCAAATCATCGCCGGATAGCGCTTTGCCTTGATGACTTTTTGCAAGCTTGCCCTGTTGGGTTTTGTCTTTTTTAGCCGCGTCTACATCTATGCCATCGGCGTTATAAATGGCTCCGCTGGAATCCGAGACCGCCACTACTCGATAGCCGCGTTGGCTTGCCAAGCGAGCAAAATGGTAGGCCGCATTGCCGAACCCCTGCACCGCCAACGTGGTCTCTTCCGGCTTGCGCTCTTCACGCTCTGCCCACAGATCCAAGACGGTCAGTGCGCCACGTCCGGTCGCCTCTACACGCCCCGGTGAGCCGCCAAGCGACAGCGGCTTACCGGTAATAGCCGCCGGTGCCTGGGCGCGCAAAATATGTTCGTACTCATCAATCATCCAGCCCATCACGGTGGCATCGGTGTTGACATCGGGGGCAGGAATATCTCGGTCTGGGCCCATGATGTCGGCAATCGCACGAATATAGCCCCGCGCCAAGCGCTCACGCTCTAACGAAGAGAGCGCCTTGGCATCCACTTGCACGCCGCCTTTGCCGCCGCCATAGGGCAACCCCACCACGGCACACTTCACCGCCATCCAAAAGCTTAAGGTGGTCACTTCATGCTGATTCACATCAGGGTGAAAGCGCACACCGCCCTTAGCCGGGCCGAGACTGGTGTCGTACTGCACCCGCCACGCGGGAAACGCCTTCAGGCTGCCATCGTCCATGCGTACCGGAACACTCACCTGTAGCGAGAGGCTTGGCTGCATCAATCGCGCCTGGGCATCGGGGTGAATATCCAGCGCTTTAAACACCTCTTCCAGGCGCGAGCGAGCATCCTCAAACAGCGCAGCCCCTGTCTCTGGCGTTAGCTGCTGAGGCGCATTCGTGGGGGACGTTTTGGCCGAGGATTTTTTGGCTTTCGTTTTGTGCTTTTTCGACTTCGTACTGCCCATGCAACACTCCTTTGCGGTATCTAAGGGATTTTATTGGCATCGTGCGAGAATGTGTTTAGCGTAGCAGCAAGCGGCTATCTCAGTCGTATCTCAAGCCGGTTGATAGGAGAGACTTTTGACGACCTCCGCCGAAGGTGTCAGCGATGCGATATATCATACGGTGCTGCGCGATCTCGCTTGGCTGTTAGCCGCCCCCGATTTAGTCACCCTTGGCGCTTATCCTGGGAGGCCCACAGGCTTAACGCTGGGCCTTACAGACAATCACCATGCGTGGCTGACCGCTTTACTGCCCTGCGTTGAGGCACTGAATGGCAAGCGGGCAACGCGCATGGGCCACTACCATGAGCAGTTGTGGCAGCTTTTACTGGATAACGCCCCTAATACCCGCCTGCTGGCCAATAATCTGCGTATTACTCAACGCCGCACAACGCTGGGCGAGCTGGATATGCTTTATCGCACGCGGACAAACCCAGCGCCGGTGCATTTGGAAGTAGCGATCAAGTTCTATCTTGGTCTTCCCGACGGGCCAGGCGAGGCCAACAGCCAAAGCCGCTGGATTGGCCCCGGTGGTTTGGACAGTTTGGCCTTAAAGTGCAGTCATCTGCTCCATCATCAGCTACCGCTCTCACGTACTGCCACAGCGCAGGCGAATATTGCCCACTGGTTAGCGCCCAGAGATGTGGGCGAAGCGGCTGCACTAAGTGATCATCTGACCCAACAGGTCGCCATGCCCGGCGTGCTGTTTTATCCATGGCAGGCCAGCTTGCCACCACCTGCCGGAGCAACGGCCAAGCATCGGCGGGGGTGGTGGTGCCATCAATACGACTGGCCTAGCGTGGCCGAACGCTACAGCACGGCGCTAAAAGTCGCGTGGCTAGCAAAGCCCCACTGGTTAGCGCCGCCATCGCTCGACGCGTTTGGCAACGCCAATGAGCGGATGGAGGCCGTGATGGCACAGGTCAACCGCTACGGGCCGCAGCAAGTGATGCTGTACGACCCGAAGGGAGGAGAGAACTGCTGGGAAGAGAACTACTGGGAAAAGAGTTGCCAGGAAAATAGTGGCCAGGAGAGACTGCTAACGCGGCTGATGGTGGTACCCAATGATTGGCCGCGCCAGGTACCGCTACCGCCTAAGCGGCGTGGCTAACCCGTCGTTTAAACCACTACCAGGTTGTCGCGGTGGATCAGTTCGTGGGCTTCCACGTAACCAAGGATGGCTTCGATCTGGTGGCTTGGCTGGCCCGCTAGCTGACGAGCTTCGTCGGCCCCGTAG
This sequence comes from Halomonas sp. SIMBA_159, assembly GCF_046536035.1. Classification (NCBI taxonomy): domain Bacteria; kingdom Pseudomonadati; phylum Pseudomonadota; class Gammaproteobacteria; order Oceanospirillales; family Halomonadaceae; genus Halomonas; species Halomonas sp. SIMBA_159. Next base: position 49,289 of record NZ_JAWJBT010000009.1, on the reverse strand, counting down.
TTAACCAAGCCCTTGGCCACGCGAGTGCCCTGCTCATCCACACACAGCACCATGTCGCCGCGCTTAAAACTGCCCTGCACGTCACGCACGCCAACGGCCAGTAGGCTAGAGCCTTTGCCGCGCAGCACGTTCACCGCGCCTGCATCCAGCACCAGCGTACCGCGCACCTGAAGCTGACCCGCTAGCCAGCGCTTGCGCGCTGCCATAGGGGCTTGGTCCGGGCGCAGCAGCGTGCCGAGTGCTTCACCGTTCATCACCCGAGTAATCACCTCCGGCTGGCGGCCGCTGGCAATCACGGTTACCGCACCGGAACGCGCCGCGAGCTGAGCAGCGCGCACCTTGGTGCTCATCCCACCCCGGCCCAGCGCCCCACCGCTGCCTGCCACGGCGGCCAAACGTGGGTCGTCGGCACGCCCCTCAGCAATCAGTGTAGCGTCGGGGTTATGGCGGGGGTCGGCATCGAACAGGCCTTCTTGGTCGGTAAGGAGCACCAGCGCATCGGCTTCCAGCAGGTTCGCCACCAGCGCGCCGAGGGTGTCGTTATCGCCAAAGCGGATCTCGTCGGTGACGACGGTATCGTTTTCGTTGATCACCGGTACCACGCGCATCTCGACCAGCGTGCGCAATGCCGAGAGCGCATTCAGGTAGCGCTTGCGGTTAGAGAGGTCGTCGTGGGTGAGCAGAATCTGCGCGGTGAGCATGCCGTGGCGCGCAAAGTGCTGCTCGTAGCACTGGGTCAGGCCATTTTGGCCCACGGCGGCGGCCGCCTGAAGCTCGTGCACGGCGCTCGGGCGCGCCTGCCAGCCCAAGCGCACCATGCCGGCTGCCACCGCACCGGAGGAGACCAGCACCACCTCTTTACCCTGCTGATGCAGGGCGGCAATTTGATCCACCCAGCCGCCAATGGCCGCTTCGTCCAGACCGCGACCATCATTAGTGAGCAGCGCGCTGCCAATTTTGACCACTACCCGGCGGGCGCTACTCAGCGCCTCACGGCCCGGCAACTGCTCGTTGCTTTCCACGTCGCGACTCTCCCACGCTATTGCGCTCACGCGATTTATCCTAGCTAGTACGCCGCTGGCTTACGGGGCGTACTCCACTTCGACATCGTAATCATCGTCGTCGAAATCGTCATCGTCTTCTTCATCATCGCGCTTACGACGACGGCCAAGGCGGGCTTCGGTACGGGCCACCGACTCCTCCTCCATGCGGCGGCGCATCTCCTGCTCGCGGGCATGAGCCTCTTCGTCTTCGTTTTCTAAGCGCTGCTGCTCGGTGAGCCAGCGGTAAGCAGCTTGCACCAGCTTGTCGGTGCCTTCACTGCTGATCGCCGAAATACGGAACACGGGGCCATCCCAGTTCAGCGCATCAATGATCGCCTGGGCGCGCGCCTCACGCTCCTCTTCTGGCAGCAGGTCGAACTTATTCAGCACCAGCCAGCGAGGCCGCTCGGAGAGCGCCGGAGAGAACTGGCCAAGCTCGTGAATAATCGCCTGCGCTGCTTCCACCGGGTCGGACTCATCAAACGGCGCCACATCGACCACGTGGAACAGCAGCCGCGTGCGGGTCAGGTGCTTCAAGAAGCGCAGCCCCAGGCCAGCGCCGTCGGAGGCACCTTCAATCAGCCCCGGTACGTCGGCCATTACAAAGTGCTCGTGCATCCCCAGCTTCACCACGCCCAGGTTTGGCACCAGGGTGGTGAACGGGTAGTTGGCCACTTTGGGCTTAGCCGCCGACACCGACCGAATCAGCGTCGACTTACCGGCGTTGGGCATGCCGAGCAGGCCCACGTCTGCCATCACTTTCATTTCCAGGCGCAGGTTACGACGGTCGCCTTCGGTTCCCGGCGTGGTGCGGCGCGGTGCACGGTTGGTGGAGGATTTAAAGTGAATATTCCCCAACCCACGGCGGCCGCCTTCTGCTACCAGCACGACCTGACCAATTTCAGTCACGTCGGCAATCACCTCAAGGGTGTCTTCATCAATTACCGTGGTGCCCACCGGCACTTTTACGTGCAGGTCTTCACCAGCTTTACCGCTCATCTGGCGGCCCATGCCGCCTTGCCCATTTTCAGCTTTGTAGAAACGCTGAAATTTGAAATCAATCAAGGTGTTGAGCGAATCATCACCAATCAGATAAACGCTGCCACCGTGGCCGCCATCGCCACCATCGGGGCCACCCTTGGGCACATATTTCTCGCGGCGAAAGCTCAGACAGCCATTGCCGCCTTTACCTGCCTCAACAATAATCGAGGCTTCATCGACGAACTGCATTGGATTCTCCCGGCCGCTTCCGCCGCCCTCACTGCACTATCCCCACCCGTCTCATGCGGGCAAAAGGGATCGAAAAGACAAAAAAGCCCCGCCATGGCGGGGCTTTTCTTTCGTCATCTTCGCACTGCGTAAGTCATACCAACCCACTTACACAAAGCAACCGAGGTTGCTTAGGCAGAAACGATGCTGACGAATTTACGGTTGTTCGGACCTTTGGTCTCGAACTTCACGAAGCCGTCGTTCAGAGCGAACAGCGTGTGATCACGACCCAGGCCAACGCCAGTGCCTGCGTGGAAACGAGTGCCACGCTGACGAACGATGATGTTACCCGCGGTTGCCGCTTGGCCACCGAAGAGTTTCACACCAAGGCGTTTGGATTCGGAATCGCGACCGTTACGCGTGGAGCCGGCTGCCTTTTTATGTGCCATTGCAAAATCCTCCTAAAGGGAATTGGCTGCTTACGCAGAAATTCCGGTAATTTTGACTTCAGTGAACCACTGACGGTGGCCCTGACGCTTCATGTGGTGCTTCCGGCGACGGAATTTGATGATCGTCACTTTATCGCCACGGCCGTGGGAAACGATTTCAGCGGAAACTTTGGCACCGCTAATGAAAGGTGCGCCAATGTTTACGTCATCGCCGTCTGCAACCAGCAGCACTTCATCAAACTCAATCGTTTCGCCGGTAGCGACTTCGATTTTCTCGAGCTTGAGGGTTTGACCTTCTTGAACGCGGTACTGTTTACCACCGCTTTTAATAACTGCGTACATGTCGCTCTCCGGACTTGTCGTTAATGCCGGTTACGCCCCGCGTAACCAACGCTCATCGCCTTCCGCTCTTATCGACCTGCTGCGAGTGGCGCCTCTTTTGGCAACCATCTGACAGGGAGCATGATGAGTGGGTCGCGGATTATAACGACTATCGCTTCATACCACAAGGCCACCGGGGCTTGTCAATCTTCCAAACGCCTGCCTGGGCCTGCTTAGCGCGGCTATACCTTGACGCCTTACAGGCAGCCCCATAGCATGACTCCCACTTTCTCACCCGCCGCGATGAACGGAACCCATGACAGCCAACGTCTCCCCAACCCCGCCTGCCAGCCCTTCGCCTTCACCGCTGCACGCCGTGGTGGCCGATGACTTTGAAGCCGTCAACCGCACCATTGTTGCTCAGCTCAACTCTAAAGTGCCGCTGGTGGAAACTATTGGCCAGTACATTATTGAAAGCGGCGGTAAACGCCTGCGCCCGCTACTGGTACTGCTGGCGGCCCGCTCGTTGGGCTATGAAGGCGACAAGCATATTACCCTCGCCACGCTGATCGAGTTTATGCATACCTCCACTCTTTTGCACGACGACGTGGTGGATGAGTCGCACATGCGCCGGGGCAAAAAAACCGCCAACGACGCCTGGGGCAATGCGCCTTCCGTGCTGGTGGGTGATTTCCTCTACTCCCGCTCGTTCCAGATGATGGTGGACGTAGGCTCCATGCGCATCATGGCGATCCTATCCGGTGCCACCTGCATAATCGCGGAAGGCGAAGTGCTGCAGTTGACCAACATTGGCAATCCCAGCATTTCCGAAGCGGATTACTTCGAGACCATCCAGGGCAAAACCGCGATGCTGTTTGAAGCCGCCTCCCATAGCGGCGCGGTGCTCGCCGAAGCTACGCCGGAGCAGGAGCGCGCCCTGCAGCATTACGGCCGCTACCTGGGCCTGGCTTTCCAACTGATCGACGACTTGCTGGACTACCAAGGCGATGCCGAGGCGATGGGCAAAAACGTTGGCGACGACTTGGCCGAAGGCAAGCCCACGCTACCGCTCATTCACGCCATGGAGCGCGGCACCCCTGAGCAAGCCAAGCTGATTCGTCAGGTGATTCGTAAAGGCGGCCTTGAACAATTAGACGACGTACTGGCGATTGTTCACGACACCGGCGCGCTTGCGTACACTCGCGCACGGGCAGAAGAGATGGCGGACAAAGCACTGGCTGAGCTAGATGCCTTGCCCCCCAGCCCTTACCGCGACAGCATGGCTCAACTTGCCCGCTTAGCCGTTGATCGCAAAGCGTAACCGCCAACGCTTTTCACGTTGTACAAAGAAAGGGCGTGAAAAAGAGGCTTGAAAAAAGCCCTTCGCCTGCGTATGATTCGTCCCGTTGTTGAGCACGTCTCAGCAACTTTCGGAATATAGCTCAGCTTGGTAGAGCGCTGCCTTCGGGAGGCAGAGGTCGTAGGTTCGAATCCTGCTATTCCGACCAAGAATTTAATGAAAACGGCCACTTAGCTCTTAGAGCAGGTGGCCGTTTTTGTTTTTGCGCTACTATTTTTCGAGTGATCAGCCCAGCTGCCACCAGCGCGGCAGCTGGGCGCGCACCTTCTCTTGAGCAAAGCGGTCATCCATCAATACCACCACTCCTTCATCGTCCGGGCTGCGGATCACTCGCCCGGCGGCTTGCACCACTTTAATCATCCCTGGAATACGGTAAGTGTAGTCATCACCTTGGCCGAAACGTGTTTGCAGGCGCGCTTTTAGCGCTTCGTTGAAATCGTTAAATGGCGGCAAACCTAATGTGGCCACAAAAGCACCGATTAACCGATCACCGGGAAGGTCAATGCCCTCCGCGAAGGCACCGCCCAACACTGCAAAACCGATGCCTTTACCGCCGGGCGTAAAGCGCGCCAAAAACGCCTCGCGCTCGGCTTCCTGCATACTGCGCGTTTGCGCAAACACCGGAATCTCAGGGTGCGCCTGCTCAAACGCATGCATCACCTGTTCTAGGTAAGCAAAGCTGCTGAAAAAGGCTAAATAGTGGCCCGGCGAGCGCAGGTACTGCTCTGCCAGCGTAGCGACGATGGGAAGTACCGACGCAACACGATGATGATAGCGCGTAGAAATGTCCGTACGTAGCTGCACCTCTAGCTGGCGGGCGACAAAGGGCGAATCCACCTCGCGCCATACGCTCTGTTCGGGCAGGCCCAGCAGGTCACGGTAGTAATGGAAAGGCGACAGCGTGGCGGAAAACAGCACCGTGCAGTGAGCGCGCTTAAAGCGCGGGGCGAGAAAGTCCGCCGGGATCACATTGCGTAGCCCAAGCACCGCACTTCCTTTGCCCTGACTTTCCAGATCACAGAGGGAATGATCGCCAAATGATTCCGCCAAGCGGCAGAACGCCAGCGCTTCAAACAGCAGCTCTTGAAGCGCCTGATTCGCCCCTTCGGGGTGCTCCACGAGATAATCAGTGATTGTCCCGGCCAGGGTATGCAGCGCGCTCACCAGCTTGGTGGGCAGCGTTTCTAGCAAGTGGTAACGCCGTTCCGGCGCTTGGGCGGCTGCCTCTTTGTTGAGCGCCTGCCACTGCCTGCCCACGCGGGCCAGCGGTTTGGCTAAGGCGGGCGGGGAGTGTCGCCTCAGGTAGCTCAAACGCTGCTGGGAGAGCGCGGCGCTGTACATGCCACGGGCACGCTCCACCAGGTTATGCGCCTCATCTACCAACAGCCCTACTCGCCAGTCGTTAGCTTGAGCAAGCCCGTGCAGCAGCGCGTGGCTATCGAACCAGTGGTTTACATCCCCCACCGCCACATCGGCCCAGCGGGCCAGCTCCTGGCCTAAGTAGTAGGGGCAGACCTGATGCGCCAGCGCCACCTCCCGCAGCGCATCGCGCGCTAGCCAACTTTGTTCCACCGCCGCTTGTCGGGCAGCGGGCAGGCGGTCGTAAAACCCTTTTGCCAGAGGGCAAGTATCGCCCTGGCAGGCGGTACCGGGGTACTCGCAGGCTTTATCGCGGGCGACGAGCTCCAGCACTCGTAGCGGCTGGGCAGGAACCTCTAGACTCGCCAAAGCATCGAGCGCAAGGCGGCGGCCAGGGGTTTTCATAGTGAGAAAAGCGATGCGGTCGAGCCGCTGGCGGGGCATCGCAGAGAGCATGGGAAACAGCGTGCCCAGGGTTTTGCCAATGCCGGTGGGCGCTTGGGCCAGCAGGCAGCGCCCGGTGCTGGCGGCTTTGAACACATCTTCGGCCAACGCGCGCTGGCCTGGGCGAAAATCCACGTGGGGAAAGGTCAGCGTGGCGAGCCACGCATCGCGGCGTTCGCGGTGGGCAGCCTCCTGCTCGGCCCAGGATAAAAAGCGCTGGCACTGGTCGGCAAAAAACGCCGCTAGCTCGTCGGCACGGGCATCAAGCGTCAGCCGGGTTTCCTGGCCGCTGGCAATATCCAGGTACACCAGCGCTAGCGTGATGTGCGAAAGGCCGCGCTCGGCGCAGAGCAGCGCGCCGTATACCTTCACCTGGGCCCAGTGCAGTGCGCGCTGGTTATCCGCCATACGCGCCAGGCTGCTGCGATGGGTTTTAACCTCTTCAACGCAATTCGCCGCCACATCGAAGCCATCGGCGCGGCCCGCCACGCGTAGCCCCTGATGCTCGCCGGAGAGCGGTAATTCGGCCAGGTAGCCCGCTATGTTTTCCCGACGTTTGGCCACTAACGCGTGGCCTTCAATGCCCTCTTGGGCGCTGGGCGCGGGGGTAAAACGGTGGTCGAGGTCGCCTTGGCGTGCGGTGAAGTCGCACAGCGTACGCACTGCGACCCGATAGCGGCTCATGAAGTAGGCTGCCAGCGCACGTGGCACACCTCGACCAGCATGTCGTGACGGCAGAAGAAATCAATCCAGCGGCGCTGGTTATCCTGCAGACGGTCACCGGGGCCTTTCACTTCGATCATGCGGTAGCGAGGCTCCCCGGCGGGCGCATCGGGCATTAGCTGAATAAGATCCGGCAGGCCCGCTCGGTTGTGCTTTAGGTCACTCAGCAAGCGGGTAAAGCAGGCGCGCAGGTGCGCGGCGGGCAGGCAGCTAAGCGCGGCTGTTAACAGCGACTCGCTCAGGATACCCCAGTGCACAAACGGGGAGGTAATGCCCTGCTTAGCCTGCCAGGTCGCCCGCATCGTCTCGCGGTAGCGCCCGTCGTCTAGCTGCGCCAGGCAGGCGTCGATCTCGGCTTGGCGCTGGCGAACGAAGTCCTCGCGGTACAAATCCGCTGGCCCACTGTGAAACGGGTGAAAAAACGCCCCTGGCAGGGGTTTGAAAATCGCCGGCCAGAGCAGCAGGCCAAAAAGCCCGGTGATCAGGCTGTTTTCCACATAGAACACTGGAGCGCTGGCGGTGGATAAGTGCTCGGCAACGGCACGCTCTACCGATTGAGGGCCAGGAAGCTCCAACACGTAGGTCGGGGCCTCGGCTGCTTTCACGGCCTGGGGTGCGGGCTGGTTCAGCTTGCGCGCCAAGCGCGGCAACAAGCGCCCAAGCGCTTGGGTTTCGCTCTCTCTCGCCTGCCCCAGCGCGGCCTGGGCCAGCTCGTACCCCTCCTGGTAACGGCCTAACCGCTCTAACACCCGCAGCCTGCGAATGCGTGCCTCGCTGTTATTCGATTCGGCGTAAAGCAAAAGCGCTTGTTCTGCTTCACCGCTGCGTTCCGCCGTTTGCCCCAGGGTAAGCAGCAGCCGCGAGCGGCGTGCGTCTAGCCAACGGTTGTTGGAGGCCGCGGGCACTTCTGTGGCCAGCCGCTCAGGCAGCTCACCGTTTTCTAGGCGTTCGCGCAGGTGGTGTAGTGCCAGGTAGGTGTCCACCTCATCTCGATGCTGAAACGCCCGTGATTCGGCGGTCAGAGGCACCTGTTCAAAACGCTGCAAGCCAAGCTCGGTGAGCACAAATTCGGCCCAGTCCTGGCGCAGGTTGCCAAAGAACATCAGCCGCAGACGGTCGCACAGCGCCATGATATTAAGACGCACGATGTTCGTCGTGGCGGCAGGCCACCATTGGCGTAAGGGTTGCGAATCGGTAAGCACCGGCGTTATCGCGGCCTGGAGCGCGCTCTTTGTGGCCTTGGGCGGCAGGTTTAATGTACGCAGCTGGCGGCTCAAGGCGAGGCGCAGCTCGCTAAGGCGCAGCAGCCGACATAGCTCATCCACGTTTAACGGCGGCGCGTCGTCCACCCAGCCCAACGCCAGCAGCGGCGCTAACGCCTGCGCAGTGTCACCAATTTCGGCATAGCTTAATTTATCAATACGAAACAGCTCGCCTTTGCGCATGACCATACGCACCAACAGCGCTTGAGACGGCTGGGGCAGCGCCTGCCATTGCTGGAGCAGATCGCGTTCCTCTGCGCTCAGCAGATCACTATGGCGAGACTGCACCCACGCGACAACGTAGCGAAAATTCACTAAGTAATAGAAAGGGTCATCTAACGAGGCGGTGGCCGGAGCGGCAAGAGCACTGTGCATGCATCCATTGTAACAGTGCTTATTGGGGCGGGTTAACCCACCCGATGCTGATAAAGAACATCGAGGGCCGACGGTTCGGAGTCGGGCGTATTGTCGCTGGTCTCAATGGCAGGCAACTTAACCGCACTGGGCGATGCTACCGCCTTGGCAACAGGCGCTTTTCCCCCTACCAACACATACCATTCGGCTTCAGTAAGATAGTGCTGGCACCAGCGGCTCAAGCCATCGGCTACCGTTTCGCGAGGGCAGTCACCGCCGCGAAACGCGCTGGCCAAGTGCAGCAAATCTTGACGCGCAGTGCGGGCGCGGGCGTTGCCCCCGTGCACTTTAGAGAGCGGGCAGCGTCGGTCATAGGCCGCGTTGGTGAGGGCATTTAGCCAACGCTCCACTTCATGTGCCTGAATACCGCCGTAAACTGCCACGTGCCGCTCCCGCGTTGAACGATCAAGATAAAAAAGAGATAACGACCTATAGCATAGGCCAAAAAGGCATAAGACTGCCCGAATTTCGTGCAACTGTCACCTTAATGCCTTATTTCACGCCCTGTATAGCCTCCTCAAAACCTTGCAATACGTTCACCACGTTGATCCCGATATCCTCAACGGCATAGCCCCCTTCCATCAAAAACACGCAGGGTAGCCCAGCGGCGGCAAGGCGCTTACCTAGGGCAATAAAGTCGGCGTGTTGAAAGGTAAAGGCGCTGATCGGGTCGCCTTCAAAGATATCCACGCCCAGCGACACCACCAGCAATTCACACTCCTCCTGGTGAATACACGCCAGCGCCTCATCTAACGCAGCCATCCATGTGGCGACGGAGGTGCCCGGTGGCAGCGGGTAATTGATCGTGAAACCTTCACCTGGGCCTTCGCCGGTTTCATCGGCGTAGCCTGAGAAGTAGGGGAAGGTCACGTCCGGGTCGCCGTGGAGCGAGGCGAACAGCACATCGTCACGGCGATAGAAGATCTGCTGGGTGCCATTGCCGTGGTGAAAATCCACATCCAGAATCGCGACACGGCGCTTGCCTGCGTTTAGTGCGCGCTGGGCGGCGATGGCGGCATTGTTAAAAAAGCAGTAGCCGCCAAACTGGTCCACCGCCGCGTGGTGGCCCGGCGGTCGGCACAAGCCAAAGGTCGGCTCGCCAGTGGCGAGGGTATGGTCGATTGCCGCCAGCGCGGTGTCTTTACTCGCCAGGGCAGCGGCAAAGGTGCCTTCCGTAATGGAAGTTTCGGCAGCCAGGGCGTAGTAGCCCAACTGGCCGCTCACCGATTGGGGAATGCGGTCGCCGCGCATCGTACGTGCAGGCCAAATGTTGGGAATCGCTTCCCCTGCGTGGCCTGCCGATTGCCACGCCTGCCAGCAGTTCTCCAGGAACGCCACGTAACCCGCGTCATGCACTTCCAGCACCGGCGCAAGCCCGTAGTCGTTTGGCGTGCGTACTTCAAACGAGGCGTTGCTCAACGCCGCGAGCACCAAATCCATTCGTTCAGGGCATTCAAAGGGGGTGACTAATGCGCCATCGTGCAGTTCACTACGGGCTTGACGTCGACGGCTACCTTCCGAAAAAAACGTTAACATTGACACTCCTATTGATGGCTAACCGTTAGCCCCTGGATTCATAGAATAAGCGCACCACTTACTCACTTGAGAGCACTGGCAACTGATCGAATTGTGCTTGCCACTTATCCGCTAAAAAATCTATACGAGAGAGATACTCGTCCAACGGCAAGGGTGGCGATAATCCGTAACCCTGTAAATAATCAATGCCTAATGCTTCCAGCAACATAACTTGCCTGTCGTTTTCGACAAACTCTGCCACCACACCTACTGCCAATTGTTGCGCCAGTGTACAGGTTGCCCTGACGACTTCACGGTCAAACGCTGAACTCTCAAGATCGCGAATAAACGCGCCATCTATTTTAAGCTCTTGGGCATGATACTGTTTGAGATAAGCAAAAGTAGCCCGCCCTGTGCCGAAATCGTCAATCGCTAGGCGTACTCCCATGCGCTGTAATTGTTGCAGGCTCAGTGATGCTGCTTGGGTATCTTGAATCGTGGCACTTTCCGTCAGTTCTAAACAGAGTCGCTGAGGAGGCCATTCATAGCGGCTCATTAACTCGCCTACCACATCCACCAACCAATCACAGTTCAACGAGTCTCCCGATAAGTTCACCGATACGCTGTTCAACCGATGGCCGTTAGGATGTTGCGATAAAGCAAACAGGGTATTTTCTAACACCCATCGATCTACCTGCGGCATCAGGCCGAAGGTTTCAGCAATGGGCAAAAAAGCCTGTGGCGATAACACATGACCATCAAGAGATTGCCAGCGTAGCAGTATCTCGCAGCGACACTGCGTTGGCTCACGCCGTGACACGATTGGCTGCGCATACAGCAACAGCTTACCCTGGCGTGTATCCCCACCTAACGCTGCGCGTAGCCGGTGTATCCAGGCCGCCTCCTGACTCTGCTGAGCAATTAACTCGGCAGTCGTACCATGATAATGGTAGAGCGCTTCCTGAGGGTTCCTCTGTGCATGGCGGCAGGCGGTGAGCAGAAGTGCCGCCATACTGGAAAACTCTGACACCTGAACGTTCGGTAGCATCACCACCGTGATACCAAGGTGGGGGCCGGGAATTGCCATGCCGCTTCTTTCACTGCTCAGCTGAGTCGCTAAGCGTTCTGCTAACGTGCGGTGTTGGGCGTTAGGGGCGCTATTCATGACCAAGGCAAATAGACCGGGCCGCAATCTCGCTATTGTGACTATGTCGGCAGCGTTCTGGGAGCGCAGTTGATCCGCTATTTGTCGCTCGATGCGCTGTACTGTGTCATCCCCCACCAGCGCCACGAGTTCATCCGTGTATGGCAGCTGTATACCGATCACGCTCACATGCTCAAGCGACAAATGCTGCGCTAACTCTGCCACTCCTAGCTCGTTTGCAAGACCGGTTACCGGGTCTTTGAGCCGAAGCAGCGTCAAGCGGCGGCTAGCGGCTTCTGCACTGCGCACTGACTCAATCGATAAAAAGCCCACCAAACTCGCGATAAAGATGACCCACTGCCGACTTAACCAGGCCAATACATCCAGGGAAGCCGCAGGCTGCGTCGCAAGCGACACATTGACCAGCAGCCAAAACGTCACAAACAAAGCGATGGCTGTGCGGGCCAACGCCGAGGGCAGCCAGTACACGGCCATGATCGGTACCATCACCGCTAGGTAAGGCGCACCTAAGTGCCAAAGTGTGGTGCCATTGCCTAATTGAAGCAGTACGAGCAGCGCGGATATGGCAACGCCCATCCATAGCCATAATGGCCAGTGCTTGAGATTGATACTCAGAAAGGTACTTTTTACGCCATAGTGACAGACCTGCTGGGCAAGTGGGGCAAACAGCAGCACGGACACAGTTTCAGAGAGCCATAGCGCCATCCACAACCGCTGGCTAGGCGGGCCATCACTAAACTGCCATGCGCCTAGCCCAGCAAATACGCTGGCACTCATGAGTGCGATAAGAGGCACGGCCAATAACCGTCGCGCACGATCTCGCCTAACGTGTTGCTGGAGAGAGTTGGATAACCATGCCACCCACAGCAGCATCAACACAAAGGCCGTCATGCCGACGATAATGTCACCGATACTATCGCCGCGTACGACATTCCAAACCAAAGCGGCCAGCGTAAAGGCAGGTACCCAACGTAGGCCACCCACTAAAATAGCGCCATACGCAAGGGCATTGGCCGCCCAGATCGGCGATATCGGCAGTGTACTATCCATCGGCGGGAAGAGCAGCGTTGTGGTCACGGCGGCTAACCACCAAGTGGCAAATGCCAAGCAAGATGGGATAAGCGTTCGCTTAGTTAGCCATTCACCGTGGATATGACGTCTCATCCGCATCAATTGCTCCCTCTATGTCAGCGCTAACGCTCAACAACGTCAGAACAAGCTAAACCATTTATTCAGGCTGTGCTGCTCCTATCCCACGGCTCAATGAACTTTAACTCAACGCAGCAGGCCACTTGGCTGCCCAACGGCGCTTTTGGTCGGGGGTTTGCTGTTTTAACTGATATTCTGCTCGGCTGGCAGCGGCGCGGTCAGCAAAGGGTTGCGCCCCGAGCAGCGCCAGCGGTGGGTTTGCCCGCGTATAACGCGCGCCTTTCCCTGTCGCGTGGGCGTGATAGCGCTTGGCAAGATTGTTGGTGATCCCCACGTAGGTACCGCGCTGGCACTCTAGCAAGTAGAGGTACCATTGAGGGGCTTGGCTATGGTCCATGGTGACTCATTGATTAACGGGAGTGGTATTGACTTCCTGAGCAGCCAGCAGGCTCTCAAGCTCCGCCAATGGCATGGGCTTGGCCAGTCCAAAGCCCTGAAACCCATCGCAATGGTAGGTGAGAAGACGCTGATGCTGCTCGCTGGTTTCCACGCCTTCAGCCACGACATTTAAGCCTAAGTGATGCGCCATTGAGATGATCCCCTGAACGATGGCGGCGTCGTCGCTGCTGTTGGTGAGTTCGTGAATAAAACTGCGGTCAATTTTTACAGTGCTGATGGGCAAATGCTTTAGGTAGCTCAGGCTTGAGTAGCCGGTGCCAAAATCATCGATGGAAACGCTCACTTGCATGCTGCGCAGCGCATGTAGGATTTCGATGGCGGACGCCGTGTTGTCCATCAAAATGCCCTCGGTCAGTTCGAGGGATAGCTGCTCGGCGGGTAGGCCGGTATCGGCCAGGGTTTGGCGCAGCGTGGCCAAGAAGCTTTCGCGATGGAACTGCAGCGGCGAGAGATTGACCGCGACGCGCAGCGCCCCCAAGCCGCTGCGCTGTAGTGCCAGCATATCTTGGCAAGCACGCTGCAACACCCACTCGCTGATCGGCATGATTTGCCCGGTGGCTTCCGCCAGCGGAATGAAGCGTGCCGGCGAAATATAGCCCTTGCTCGGATGCGGCCAGCGCAGCAGTGCCTCTACACTGGCAATCTTGCCTTGCCGGTCCATGATGGGTTGGTAGTGCAGCTCAAATCCTTGATGATCGATGGCTTCTTGCAAATCATTGCGCAAACTTACCCGCTCACTGGCGATGTCGTTAATATCGCTACTAAACCAAGCGTAGGCGTTGCGCCCTTGCTGCTTGGCTTTGTACATCGCCATATCTGCCTGCTGAATGAGCGTTTGCGGCAGCGGCGTATCGGGCTGGCTCATGGCAATACCCACGCTGGCGGTCAAATAAAGCTCATGGCCGTCAATGCAGTAAGGCTTAGCCAGTGAGGGCAACAAACGCTCTGCCACTTCGACTACCTGCCTTGCATCGCCTGTGTTTGTAATCAGCAGGACAAACTCATCCCCTCCTAAGCGAGCCACGGTGTCGTGTTGGCGCAGCCCCGCACGCAAGCGCTTGGCGACTTCCACCAGAACGCTGTCCCCCACCGCATGCCCTAGCGTGTCATTGATGGGTTTGAAATCATCCAGATCCACAAATAGCACGCTGATGCGCTCTGCACTCCCTTGCACAGCCGCAAACTGTTTGCACAGGGTTTCTTCAAACATCATGCGGTTAGGAAGACGCGTCAAATCATCATGGTTGGCGTGGTACGCTAATCGTGCCTCGTAAGCTTTGTGTTTTGAAATATCGTGCTGAATACCGACAAAATGAGTGACGCGCCCCGCATCGTCGCGCACCGGGGCGACATATAAATCATTCCAGAAAGTTGTTCCATCTTTGCGGTAGTTACTTAAAGTGACATGGGTTTCACGCTGTGCTTGAATACCCATCCGCAGTCTTGTGACCATCACTGGATCACTATCGGGGCCTTGCAGAAAACGGCAGTTTTGCCCAAGCACCTCGTTTTGTGAATAGCCGGTTATAACGCTAAAAGCTTGGTTAGCATACACAATGGGTAAATCAGGTTGGCTTGCATCCGCTATCAATACGCCATTAACGCTAGCTTCGACACTACGCTCTAGTGTTCTCAACCTTGCTTGCTGCTGACGCTTTACAGTTATATCTTGCGCAATACCATAGACACCTACAATACTTCCGTTTACCGTAATAGGTAGGTTAATGAGATCCAGCGTACGGGCTTCGGCTTCGCGATCTGTAATAGTGACTTCATAACGCTTAATCCCCCCCTCTAAGACCTGTTGAAAGCAGTCCTTAATATGCTCAAGCTCAGAAGCAGCAACAAAATCAGCAAAATGTCGCCCAATAATCTCAGCTAGTGGGTAACCGGTAATATCTTCACAGGTGGTATTGGCGGTTTGAAAGCAGCCTTGCTGATCTAAGGAAAACACAGCGTCTGGATGATGAACAAACAGCGAACGATAGCGCTGCTCACTCTCTTCCAATGAGTGGCGTGCAGCTGCCAGTTCTCGAGTGCGGGCAATACTTGCTCCCACAACCCCTACACTGAAAGCCAACAGCCAGCTCATAACGAGCCCGCCTATAGCCACACTCATAGGAATCACGCCTAACAAGTACCAGTTATGGTGCTGGCCGGGATATGCACGCAGCATCAAGTTCACACCACCGGGAAGCCCAGTGAGTCGGGTGGCAAGCGGACTGGAAGGCAGACGATCATCCCTCACAGCAAAACCCGATGGGTGCAAGACCATCAACCTTTCCCCATCCCGACTGACGTCCACCTGGAAAGGCCCCAACGTCAAGCTCAGCTCATTATTCAGCAAGGTACTTAAATCCATAGCTGCCAACAGCTGTTGAGACTTTTTTTGCACAGGTAAAGCCATCAGCATCATTCTGCGCTGCTCGTTATCGGGGATCAGCAAACGCGGACGGTTGAACGGAATATTTAACCAGGACGTCACACGGGGACTTTCCAACTGGTTTAACAACCATGTATCGCTATTGTGTTGGCGCCCTTGAGTCCAAACAATGTTGCCTTGGGTATCTATTAGTGTGATGGCGTTTAAACTGAGAGTGTCGCGAAAATAACTCTGCGCATCTTGGATAAGCAAATTATCAAGCTGAAAAACTGATATCTCATTCAGTCGCTCAGCCATACGCTGCATTAGCTGAAGTCTTGCCGACACGGCCTGCTCGGCATTCAGCTGCACGTTATCCAGCAAATAACTCGCCTGCTGCTCAATAGTGGAACGCTGATTAAGGCTTAACAACAGCCACGCTAGACTACTCACCAATACGCCTGTCAAGCCTACTAGTACCGTCAGCCGGCCAGGTCTTAGACGCTCTGACCGACAGCGCCAACTGGCTACCACGAGAGCCGTGCCTAGCAAAACAATGAAGATCAGTACAGCAAGGGGAGATGAGGAAAACAGTGGTTCATTCCCTTCATCAGTGCTCCACAGGCGCATCACTACAAAACCACCAAAAAGTAACACGCCATAGCCGGTGACACGCCAATAGCGGCGACACGCAACACTCTCTACGCCAACCCAGAGGCACCCAGAAATCCATAAAAGAATCAGCGCAGCAATGCTGGTCATACGCGGCGCTTGTGTTACCAACGACGTTGCTACATCGTGGTCTAAATAGTTATGAATCAACGTATAAAACAGGAGAGCCGACAGCCCAGCTGTGCTGAGCAGTCGCAACCATCGCCACTGACAAAGCGTTGCCAGGAGGCTAATACCAATCAACACCGTCACTAGTGAAGCATCGGGAACCAGCATTGGCCCAAACAATGTTTTGGGTAGCCAGACACCCACTAATAAACTAGCCCCTCCCATAAAAAGCAGTGTGGCCGAGGCAATTAATAGCAGCGTTTCGGCTGCAAGATCACGCGAATTTAGCGGCAATCACACTATCCTCTAAAGCAGCGGCCGGTTATCTAGCGCTCGAACGCCATACTGGTTGCAAGTTTCTGTAGCTGGTCATACTGCGTATCAAGATAACGGCTATATGCTGCTAGTGGTAGGAATTCAACGCTGGAGCCATAGGTATACTGTATTAGATCCATGAGCTCTGGCTGCTTAAGGGCGTGCTCGAACGCACTGGCCAAACGCTCTAAACGCTCTGGAGGAGTATTAAGCGGAGCAAACAAGCCACGATTAGTGGTATTGGTCATCTCGATACCCTGTTCAATCAACGTTGGCACTTCTGGCAGTGCTGCCAGCCGTGTCTCGCTAGCAACGCCAAGCGGCACCAGCGCTCCACTGCTAAACAAGGGCCCTGCCGAGGGTAAATTAAGCATGGCAACATCCAACTCGCCGCCGATTAAGGCCACTATTTGTGAAATGGTATCTGGATAGTTGACAAACTGAATATCGGTCTCCGCGATACCACTTTGTTCAAAAAAGTGCAGCCAAAAAAAGTGGTCAGTTGAATTAGCAATGATACCGATGTGCAGATCGCCCGGCTGCTGCTGCGCTAGCGCCACTAAATCACTCGCTTGGGTGAGTGAATGACCGGCCGACGTGGTGGGTATATTCACCGTACGGGTAAGCAGTGCCACGGGGGCAAACGCTTCGTGTGAGTAATCAGACAGTCCGGCGATATTGGCAAGATCAATGGTTTGGTGACTACCTAGCAGAGTGTAACCGTCTGCGGGCGACTGTTTCACAAACTGAGAGCCAAGCGTGGCACCATTACCCGGCATATTCACGGTAATAATGGCGGTATTTAGATACGCCTGCGCGCGCTCAGCAATGGCTCGAAACAGAATATCCGTAGGACCTCCCTCACCATAAGGGACTACTAACGTAATATCCGAGGTTGGAAAAGAGGCGTCGTTTGAGTCGCTGTTGGCGTCAGCAGTGACCGTCAACATAACCAATAGGAAAGCGCTTATCATCGCGATACGCGCAACCGCACCAGTTCCCATCATCTCCCTTTCAAGCCAAGCGCTCATTTTTTATACCTCACGCTACTTAGCCATTGTTATTTATGCCCTGCAACATACCTTTAATTTGCGTTTGCTACCACAGGGGCAAGGCTCATTGCGACCCGGTTTTAAACGCATGACGCTGGGCGTACCATCCACATACCACCAGCGCCCCTCTTCCCTTATAAACCGCGACGCTTCCTCTAACACGTGCCAGCCGCCGGGCTCGCGAAAGGTGGCGCGAAACTGCACGGTACCTTGGTCGTTTTGCGCATTGGGCGCTGCCACAATCTCAAGCGCGACCCATTGGGTATCAGGGTCGGCCGGTAGCTGCTGAGGGCGGGTTGTGGGGTGCCACGTCGCTAGCAAATAGTCACGCTGATTCAACGCGAAGGCGGTGTAACGTGAGCGCATCAGCGCTTCGGGCGTTGGTGGTAAAGCAGGCCCTTGATGGTAGGGCTGGCAGCAGGCGTCAAAAGGTGTATCGCTACCGCATGGGCAACTTTTAAGCGATGGCTGAGTCATAGCAGTGGCTCTGGCTTATGCATTTAATGGGCGCTGTAGATGTTTTGTTTCGGTATTAGCCCTGAGAAGGGTATAGTAGCAGAGCAAGATCCCTAGACAGACGGAGTACGACAACACGATCGATCATTCTTTCCAAACGCAGTGGAGGTTCTCCTATGAAGGTTTACAAACCGGAATGGCAGTGCACGTTTAGCGTAAACGAAGGCGCGGAAGAATCAGCAAATTGGAAAGAGAGAATCGCGTGGCGGCTTAGAGAGTTTGCCGACCGGCTTGAAGGCGGCGGCCGCACGATAAAAATTGACTGCAGCGTCTCGCCACAGGTGAGCCGTGATGACGTTGATACCTGCTTGGGAAAAGGGTTTGAAGTCACCCAACGACTGCTAACCCAGCTTGCCCAGCAGCAGGCGTGCGAAGATGTGATGCGCCATGCGAAAGCAGAGCTTTACGAAGAGCAGCATCAGCACTAACAGCCAGACCGTAAGCGTCTTAAGAAAACACCCGCCTAATCATACTGGCGGGTGTTTTTTATTGGGCATACATAAACCCGTTAGCCTGAATAGGGCGTTTCCAGGGCGCTGCCTAAGCGCTGCATAAACGCACTGCACTCCTCGAGCTGCGCCGTTTCAATATACTCATCCGGCTGGTGCGCCTGTGCAATACTGCCCGGCCCTAAAATAATGGTTTGTAAACCCTGGCCTTGGAACTGCCCAGCTTCCGTGGCGTAAGCGACCGCGTGCTGGCAGCAGCCGCTAGGCAAATGGTCCTGCGCTAACCGCAGCACCTGCTGATTGTTACGGTCGGCTAGCCCCGGCACCGTTACATTCAGCGGCTCAGTCATGATTTCCACGGTTTTGCCCTGAGCGCTTAACGCCTCACTAAGCGTTGCACAGTAGTCGCTAAAGCGCCCGTACACCTCTTCAAAGGTCTCCGTGGGCAGGTGACGAATCTCCCACTCGAACTGGCACTCCCGTGCCATGATGTTAATGGCCGTGCCGCCTTTGATTTTACCCACATGCAAACTGGTATGCGGCACGTTAAAAGCCTCATCCACGCGCCCCTCTTCCACCAGTGCCGCCATGGTGTCTTCAATAAACGTCACTAGCCTGGCGGCCACGTGGATCGCGGACGTGCCCTGATTCACTTGGCTGCTGTGCGCTTCACGGCCAATCACGGTGGTGCGCAGGTTAGTCGCGCCCTTTTGCGCCACCACCGGCTGCATGCTGGTGGGCTCGCCGACAATCACATGAGCCGTGGTGGAGTAGTGCTCATAAAAGCGTTTGATCAAGCTGGGGGCGCCCACGCAGCCGATCTCTTCATCATAAGAGAAGCCGAAGTAGATCGGCTGCTTCAGCGGTGCCTTCGCCCAGGTAGGCACCATGGCGAGCGCGCTGGCAATAAAACCCTTCATATCGCAAGTGCCGCGCCCATACAAACGGCCATCGCCGCCATCACGCAGGGTGAACGGGTCGCTGCTCCAGGGCTGGCCAGCCACGGGCACTACATCGGTATGGCCAGATAGCATCACGCCGCCGGGGGCATCCGGGCCAATGCGGGCAATCAGGTTGGCTTTGGTACCGCAGGGGCTCATTACCCGCTCGGAGCTAACGCCGTAGTCGGCTAAATAGCGCTCAACAAACTCAATCAGCGCCAAATTCGACTCGCTAGAGGTGGTATCAAACGCCACCAGTTGGGTCAGCAGCGCAGTTACGTTCGTCATGTTCATCTCGTTGGTTAGGCTTTTTAGCCACCCTAGCACCCCGTCTGCCCTTTGCCTACTGAGCGCTACAAGCGTCTCGCCAAACGTTGACCGTCACGACAAGTTCACCGTGCATTCACGAAAACGTCATCTACACTTTCTACTGTTCAGTGCACCCAACAACTTAATAAACGTACTGCGCAGGACCTACAAGGAGCCGTTATGTCTCGTTTCACGTTGCACGCGCTTGCCCTCGGTGTTGCCACCGCCTCGTTCAGCCTCTCTGCTACGGCCGCTACCGAAGTCACCTGGTGGCATGCCATGGGCGGCCAGCTGGGCGAAATCCTGGAAGGCATGACCGAAGAGTTCAACGCTTCTCAAGATGAGTACCGCGTTACCCCCAGCTACCGCGGCAACTATACCGAAACCATGACCGGCGCCATTGCAGCGTTCCGCGCAGGCGAGCAGCCGCATATCCTGCAGGTGTTCGAGGTCGGCACCGGCACTATGATGAACGCCGAAGGGGCGATTTATCCGGTGTATGAGCTGATGGAAGCCCATGGCCGCGCGTTTGATCGCGAAGCCTTCCTGCCCGCCGTGGTGGGCTACTACACCGATACCAACGGCAACATGCTGTCGTTCCCGTTTAACTCCTCCACCCCCATCATGTACTACAACCGTGATGCGTTTGAGGAAGCCGGCCTGGACCCAGAACAGCCGCCGCAAACCTGGAAAGAGGTGGCTGAATACGCTACCCAAATTACCGAATCAGGTGCTGCTAACTGCGGTTTTACCACCTCTTGGCCGAGCTGGGTGATGCTGGAGAACTTCTCCGCCATGCACAACTCACCGTTGGGCACGCTGGAAAACGGCTTTGGCGGCATGGACACAGAGCTGAACTTCAACAACGAGCTGGTCGCCCGCCACTGGGATAACCTGAAAACCTGGCAAGATGCTGGCGCCTTCAAATGGGGCGGCCCCGGTTCTGGCCCAGATGCTGAACCGCTGTTCTACTCCCAAGAGTGTGCGATCTTCTTTGGCTCTTCTGCTTCCCGTGCTGATGTGGCTGCCAACGCCGACTTTGAAGTGGGCTTTGGCATGCAGCCCTACTACGATGACGTAGAAGGCGCGCCGCAGAACTCCATCATTGGTGGGGCAACACTTTGGGCCTTGCAGGGCCACACTGATGACGAATACGCCGCCGTCGCAGCGTTTTTCGAGTACCTCTCTCAGCCGGAAGTACAGGCCGAATGGCACCAGCAAACCGGCTACCTGCCGATTACACAAGCCGCTTGGGATTTGAGCCAAGAGCAGGGCTACTACGATGAGAACCCCGGTGCGGATACCTCGCTGAAGCAGATGACGCTGAACGAGCCTACTGAGAACTCCAAAGGCCTGCGCTTTGGTAACTTCGTACAGATCCGCGACATCATCTCTGAAGAGATGGAAGCAGTGATGACCGGAGGCAAATCAGGCCAGGAAGCGGCCGATGCGGCGGTAGAGCGCGGCAACCAACTACTGCGCGATTTTGAATCCGCGAACCAGTAAGTAAGCACCGGCATCGCCGCCTGCCTTTTGGGCAGGCGGCGATGCCGTTTTTAGTGCCGTCTGTTAATCGCAGGTTTCGTCGCTTATGCAAACCAAACGCATGACCTTTCCAGGGCGCTTTCTGCCCTACGCGCTACTCGCCCCTCAGGTCATTATCACGCTGATTTTCTTTATCTGGCCTGCCGGTCAAGCGCTCTACCAATCGCTGCTCCGTGAAGACGCGTTTGGGATGCGCACCACCTTTGTGGGGCTTGAGAACTTTGCCCGCCTGTTCCGTGACGGCAACTACCTCAACTCACTCTCGGTGACGGTGGTGTTTGCAGTCGGCACGACGCTGCTCTCCATGGCAGTGGCGCTGCTGCTAGCCTGCACGGTGAATCGCATGATTCGCTCGCGCAGCACCTACACCACGTTGCTAGTGTGGCCCTATGCCATTGCCCCCGCCATCGCCGGGGTGCTGTGGTGGTTTATCTTCAACCCCTCCATCGGCATCGTGCCTTACATGCTAGATATGGTGGGCTATCAGTGGAACCACCGCACCTCGGGGGCAGACGCCATGCTGCTGGTGATTTTTGCCGCCGCCTGGAAACAGATCTCCTATAACTTTCTGTTCTTCCTGGCCGGGCTGCAGTCGATCCCCCAATCGCTTATCGAAGCCGCCGCCATTGATGGCGCCAGCCCCATGAAGCGCTTCTGGACCATTGTGTTCCCCCTACTGTCGCCGACCACGTTCTTCCTGATGGTGGTGAACGTGGTGTACGCGATGTTCGATACCTTCGGGATTATTCACGCCACTACCCAGGGCGGCCCCGCCCAGGCCACCAACACGCTGGTGTACAAAGTGTACGCCGATGGCTTTGTCGGCCTGAACCTGGGGTCATCCGCCGCGCAGTCGGTGATTTTGATGGTGATTGTGGTCGCACTCACGGTGGTGCAATTCCGCTTTATTGAGCGCCGGGTGAACTATTAGCCGCAGGCTGACTGCTGGAGTCTTGTCATGGTTGAAAATCGTCCCTGGGCGAACTTTTTTGCCCACTTAACGCTGATGGTAGGCGTCGCGGTGGTGGTGTTTCCCGTCTACGTGGCGCTGGTGGCCTCGACCCAAGCGCCGGGCGACCTGCTGCGCGGCACGCTGCCGATGCTGCCCGGTGCCCACGGCATCGAAAACTTTACCCGCATGTGGCAATCCGGCGTGTCTAACGCGGGCGCACCGCCTGCCGGCACCATGCTATGGAACAGCTTTATCATGGCCATGGCGATTACCGTGGGTAAGCTGTCGATCTCGCTGCTCTCCGCCTTTGCGATTGTGTACTTCCGCTTCCGCTTTCGGATGTTCTTCTTCTGGCTCATCTTTCTTACCCTGATGCTGCCGGTGGAGGTACGCATTATTCCTACCTTCCAGGTAGTCGCGGACCTCAACATGCTCAATAGCTTTGCCGGGCTGTCGATACCGCTCATTGCTTCCGCCACCGCGACGTTTCTGTTTCGGCAGTTTTTTATGACCATCCCCGAAGAGATGCTGGAAGCGGCCCGGGTGGATGGCGCAGGCCCGCTAAAATTCTTCAAAGACATTTTGATGCCGCTATCAATCACCAATATCGCCGCGCTGTTCGTGATCATGTTTATTTACGGCTGGAACCAGTATCTGTGGCCGCTGCTGATCACCACCGACCCGGACTACTACACCATTGTGATGGGCATTCAGCGCATGACCTCTGAAGAGAACCCCCAGTGGCACCTCATTATGGCCGCCGTGGTGATGGCGGCTCTGCCACCGGTATTAGTGATTCTGTTTATGCAACGCCTGTTTGTGAAAGGCCTGACCGAGACGGAGAAATAACCATGGCCAGCATTACCTTGGAAGGGCTGAAAAAAACCTACGCGGGCAACGTGGCGGCGGTCAAAGGGGTCGATTTACACATTCAGGACGGCGAGTTTGTGGTGCTGGTAGGGCCTTCTGGCTGCGGTAAATCCACCCTGCTGCGCATGGTGGCAGGCCTGGAGACCATCACTGAGGGCACCCTCAAAATCGGCGAGCGCGTGGTGAACCAGCTAGAGCCCGCCGAGCGGGATATCGCCATGGTGTTCCAAAACTACGCCCTCTACCCGCATATGACGGTGTACAACAACCTGGCATATGGCCTGAAGAATCGCGGCTTCAAGACAGACGACATCGACCAGCGGGTGCGCACGGCGGCCAAGATGCTGGAGATTGAGGACTTTTTGGAGCGCAAACCACGCAAGCTCTCCGGTGGCCAGCGCCAGCGGGTGGCGATGGGCCGTGCGTTAGTGCGCGAGCCCGCCGCGTTTCTGTTTGACGAGCCGCTCTCTAACCTAGATGCCAAGCTGCGCGTGCAGATGCGCGTCGAGATCAAGCAGCTTCAGCGGCGGTTAAAAACCACCAGCCTCTACGTGACCCACGACCAACTGGAAGCCATGACGCTTGGCGATCGCTTAGTGGTACTAAACGCCGGTCAGATTGAGCAGGTGGGCACCCCGATGGAGATCTACGCCCGCCCAGCCACCATGTTTGTAGCGGAGTTTATTGGCTCCCCCGCCATGAACATGCTGCCGCTGGATTACCTTGCGCAGCAGGATACTCAGGGTGTGCTGAGTCAGTTGCCGAAAGAGACTGATACCGTCGGCATCCGCCCGGACGATATGCAGCTCGCCCCGCCAGCCGCACCCTTTATAACGCTGAACGCTACCTTGATGCTGTTTGAAGCCGCCGGGGCAGAGAGCCATCTCTACGTGAACCTGGCAGGCAGCGACCAACCCACAGTGGTGCGTACCCCAGGCCAGCCGCCGGTCAGCGAAGGTGAAACGCTGCAGGTGTACGTAACCAGCGATGCACTTCACCCGTTCAACAGCACCACCGGCAAGCGCACCGCCCATTAGTACCCAGCGCCTTAGGCGGGTAACAACGTTACTCGCCTAAGGTTACTCGTCTAAGATTACTCACCTAAGGCACGGTCGGTAATGCGCCCTTCAGGCTGATAAAGCACCTCACCAAGCGTCACGATGTGGTCACGCAGCATTTCCCAATCGGTATTGCCCACAATAGTGTTGCGGCCATCGTCATAGGCGGCCCCTAACGCCGCGTGGCTGTCGCCGCCTGCCGCCGTGAAGTTATTGGTCGCCACGGTGTAGGTTTTATCGGGATCAATTGCCTGCATCGCTCCTTCTCGATTCACCTTCAAGCTCACCACACGCTCCCCCACCGGCAAGCGACTATCGAAGACCAGCTCTGTTCCTGCGGAGACCTGCAAAAAACCTCCGTTCTCCTCAGGCGCGTTGGCCAGGGCAATTTCAAAGGTTTCCAGCAGTTCAGCACCTGTCACCTCTAGCAGCGTGAGGCGATTGCCAAACGGCTGCACGGCAATCAGCTCGCCCACCGTTACCTCACCTTCGGGCAGGGCCTCGCGGATACCGCCGCTATTTTGAAACGCCATGATGGTATCGGGAGCCACCCCCTGGGCGGCATAAAGCTGACCATCGGCAATCAGGTTGCCCAGCGCCGTTTCGTTGGCCCGCACGCTTTGTGCATCGCCTTGGCCATGGCGCGGGTTCTCCAGCGTACGAATCGCGGCGGCACCCACCTGCTGGTCGCGCAGCGCCTCTATTGCCTGTGTAAACGGTGCCAGTTGCGCTAGCGCCGCTTCATCCGGCGTGCGCTCTTCGGTGGCGAGCAGCTCTCCCGTTACCTTTTGAACAACGCCCTCTGCATCAAACGTCACCTGCATCACGCCTAAATGCTCGCCATATTCACCGGCCTGGCCGATGGCCGTCGGGGCCTTCGACTCGCCTGCCAAGGTGTGGCTTACCAACGTGGGCGGGGTTACCCGCGTGTGGCTATGGCCGCCAATCACAATATCGATGCCCTCCACCTGCTGGGCTAGCAGCAGGTCATTTCCGGCGCTTGGGTCGCTGTCATAGCCCAAATGTGTGAGCGCAATGATCTTGTTAACTCCTTGGGCTTCAAACGCTGCCACCATGGTTTCAGCCGCTTCCCGGTAGTCGCTGATGGCGACCTCACCAGGGCTGGAAATGGTCTCGCTATCCTGGGTGCTCAGGCCAAAAATACCGATCTGCTCACCACCCTGTTCAACAATCACCCCACCGTAGAGGTGGCCCGACTGGGGCGACGCGCTGACCGTTTCGCCAATGCGCTCAGCAAACTCAGCCGCGCCTGAAAAATCCAGGTTCGCGCCTAGAATCGGGAAATCAGCCTCGGCAAAAAACGCTGCCAATGCCTGATGGCCGCTCTCAGGGTTCCCCAAATCAAACTCATGATTACCGGGCACAAAAGCGTCGTAGCCCATTTGGTTCATAAAGGTCAGCGCATCCTGCCCCTGAAACTCGTTGAAGTAGAGCGTGCCGGAGAAAATATCCCCCGCGTCCAGCAGCAATCCATCGCCATAGGCGGCTTTTGCCTCATTGAGCGTGGTGATTAGCGAAGGGTAAGCATCGGTGCGGCCATGCAGATCGTTGGTGTGAAAAATAGTCAGGGTGAATGTCTGTGCTGAGGCTGCTGGGGCGACTACCCATAGCGCCATCCCTAGCGTAATGGCTGTTCGTAACGCGTGCATAGAAACGCTCCTTGTCGATTGAAGGGGAGGTGCGGCAGAAAGCTTGTCATCTTCACGTGATCATAACGTCATCTTGACTACACCTTAGTGTCACAGTGGCCTGCCACCCTAACGCTGATCAAAACGCCTGCCTTCGCTATCCAGCTGGCAGCGCACACAACAGCACCAGGGAAC
This sequence comes from Halomonas sp. SIMBA_159, assembly GCF_046536035.1. Lineage (NCBI taxonomy): Bacteria > Pseudomonadati > Pseudomonadota > Gammaproteobacteria > Oceanospirillales > Halomonadaceae > Halomonas > Halomonas sp. SIMBA_159. The sequence goes on along the minus strand of NZ_JAWJBT010000009.1, from coordinate 23,424 downwards.
ACACTATGACTAAAACACTATTAACCATCGCCATCGCAGCCGCCACCTTTACGGCCTCTACCGCCCACGCCAATAGCGATTTAAGCAACGTATGCCCTAATCCTATTCGCATGGCCGATACCGGCATTGAAGGCATGGGCCCGCTCGCAGAAGCGTTTGGCCCCTTTGCTGAAGCGTTTGAAGAGACCACCGGCCTCACGCTTGAAATGTTTAGCCTGAGCAACCGCACGGCGGCAGGCACCGCGCTGCAGTATGATGACGTGGACCTGGTGTTTGCAGGCCCGTCTGAGTTCGTCCTGTTCGACCGCGAAAGCGACATTGAAATTCTGTTTGCAATTGAGCGCCCCCACTACGGCAGCAGCTTTTATGTTCCCGCCGATAGCGATATTCAGTCGCTGGAAGACCTGGCAGGCCACCGCGTTGCTTTGAAAGATGTGGGCTCCACCAGCGGCCATATTTTCCCAAGCCAAATGCTGGTTGATGCAGGCCTGGATATTGATCGCGACCTTGAGATCATTATGGCGGGCGATGCCCGTATCGCCGCGCTGGTTAACGGCGATGTGGATGCCATGGGCGGCGGTAACCGCGATATCGAAGAGATCCAGGCGATGGACCCGGACGGCGAATACCGTGTGATTGCCACCAGCGATGTCTTACCCGGTGACCCGGTGGTGATGCGCGGCTCGCTAGACGACGCTTGTAAAACAGCGCTACGCAGCACCCTGGAAGAGAACCGCGACACCCTGTGGAACGCGCTGATTGCCACCGACCGCAACGAAGATAAGTTTTTGAACCGCGACTCTTCGCTGGGCTTTGACCGCACCAATGAAGATTACGATGTCGTGCGTCAGGCCTACGAAGCGGCGGGCATAGCCCTTTAATTCGTTTTCCACCGCTCCCTTTATCGTGATCGCACAGGGACGTGCGTTGAACGAGCGAAGGCTATGTTAGTACCAAGACACGGTAGGTCTCTCATGTCTGTTGTTTCACTCTCCCTCCTGGCATCCGCGCAGGAGGTTTTTGTATGAATGCCATCGATATTTCTAATGTTCACAAACATTACGGCAGCTTACATGTCCTGCGTGGGCTAACGCTCAGCATCCCCAAAGGGGAGTGTGTCATTTTGCTGGGGGCTAACGGCTGTGGTAAATCCACGCTGATGCGCTGCATTAACGGCTTAGCCCCTCACGATCAGGGCGATATTCGTATTTTCAACGAATCGCTTTCGCAGCTTTCCAAACCGCGTTTGCGCACGCTACGCCAAAAAATCGGCGTGGTTTTTCAGCAGTTCAACTTAGTCCAGAACGTCAGCGTGTTTCAAAACGTGCTGTATGGCGCACTGGGCCAGCAGCGTCTTGGCTTACTGTCGACACTCTCTTGCATCGCAAGTCACGAGCTTCGCGAGCGCGCCATGCAGTCACTCGACCGAGTGGGGTTGGCCCATAAGGCCCAGGCCAGCTGTCGTGAACTGTCTGGCGGTCAGCAGCAGCGCGTCGCCATTGCCAGAACGCTAATGCAGGACGCTCAAATCATCATTGCGGATGAACCCATCGCCAGCCTGGACCCAAAAGCGGGACGCGAGATTATGGACCTGCTGCTAGAGGTAGTGAGCGAACGTGGACTCACCGTGCTGTGTACGCTGCACCAGCTAGAGCTAGCGCAACAGTACGGCGACCGCATTGTGGGCATGAAAGCGGGCACCGTAGTGCTCGATACGCCTCGTGAGACGGCCACACTGAGCGATATGCAGGCGCTCTATCAAGGTGACACCCGCGTCGAACAAACGCCCTCTTCTTCCACAACCAGCCAACCGCTTAGGGCGATCTAATATGCCGTCGAAACTTCCCACCACCACCGGTCTGCCTCCCCGGTTTCGCCGCCCTTCCCTGTTTGTTTGGGGCATCAGCCTTGGCTTTTTAGCGCTGTTTATTCAGGGCGTCATGGCCACCAATGTCACACTAGAGCGTTTGATACGCGGGGCGACGAACCTAGGTCACTTTATGGGACGGGCTTTCCCACCGGATCTCAGCAATTTAGACGTACTGGCATGGTCGATGTATGAAACCCTCAACATTGCCATTGTCGGCGTAACGCTGGGCGTTATTCTCAGCGTGCCGTTTGCACTGCTGGCAGCGCGCAATACCTCCCCCGCGCCGTGGGTGCGCTCCATTACACGGCTCATGATAGCCACCATGCGCACTATTCCAGACCTTATCTGGGCACTGATCTTTGTCGTGGCGGTGGGGTTAGGACCAATGGCGGGCGTGCTCGCCATCGTGATGGATACGATTGGTTTTGCCGCCCGCTTTTTCTCAGAGCGGATTGAGGAAGTCCACCCCGGCCCCTCCGATGCGCTAACCGCTACCGGGGCCGGCAGGCTATCCGTGATTGGGGGTGCGATTTTGCCAGAAACCCTCGCATCGATGACGGCCACCAGCTTATACAGCGTCGAAAAAGCGCTGCGTTCTGCGGTCACGCTAGGGCTGGTGGGCGCAGGCGGCATTGGCGTCGAGCTCGCTGCCGCCATGCGGCTATTTAACTACGACCGCGCCCTCACCATTATTTTGGTGATCCTTGTTGTGGTGATTGGTTTTGAACAGCTCTCGTCGCAAATCCGCAAGCGCGTGATCTAAGCTACCGATAGGCGGTTATCTGGTGCGTTACCAAGGCAACTGTTCGCCATTGGAGTGCCAGAAGCCGCCGCTATTCTCTAAGTTGAGCGCTTTGATGCAGGCGGCGATGCCCGTCGCTGACTCCTGCGGGCTGATGTGTCCACCAAAGTTAACCATGCGGGTTTTTACATAGCCCGGATGCAGCTGCGCCACGGCGATGCCGCGAGGCTTGAGGTCGATGGCTAACGATTTACCAAAGGCGTTAAGCGCCGCTTTTGACGCACGATAGCCGTAGCGGCCACCTGAGTCGTTATCGGCCATAGAGCCCATCCGGCTAGTAATATTGGCGATTTTACTGCCCTTTTTCATCAGCGGCAGCAGCGCTTCGGATACTCGCAGCGGCGCATAGGCATTGATTTCCATCTGCTGGCGTAGGCTGTCGATCTCGATATCTCCCAACACATCATCGCGCAGCAGGCCCGCATTGTTGATCAACAGGTCAATGGTGTGCCCGACTAACGCTGCTTCAAGGCGCGCGATATCGTCGTCCTGGGTCACATCGATGCCTTCTATCACTTTGTCGGCGACACGCTCTAGCTCATCAGACGTTTGACGACACACGCCGATGACTTTCCATCCTTCCTGTTGATAATGCTCAGCAAGGGATAACCCTACGCCACGATTTGCGCCTGTAATCACAACGATGGAAGACATTATTTCTCCTTAAACACGCGATTAAATAATAAAACAGCATAACGCAAAAAGCCGATGTGTCATGAACACATCGGCAAAAACGATCTTACAAAGCTTAAAACATTAAGGAACCTAGGGCATGAATTAGCCCCAAACGATCACTTAGAAGTGATAACGCGCACCTACCGCGTAGTACATATCATCTTCGTAGCTTTCTACGGCATCTTCGTTGGCATCATTCAGCTCAACAAAAACATCGAAGTTGTTGGACAGGTCATAATGTGCAGCAGCGGCCCACGCATCACGGCTGTCGGAAACGTTGTCCAGCTCGATGTTGTAGTAATCGAGGTGGAAGGTCCATGCGCCGGTGGCGAAAGAACCGCCCAGACCAACGGTGTCAAAGCCACCGCCTAAGGTGTCGCTGTCACCGCGGGTTTCGTAACCCAAACGCGCTGAGAAAGCGTCGTTGATGGCGTATTCAGCGGTCGTACCCACGCGAGTTTCGCCGTTACCACCACCACGCACGGTGTCTTCTACGTAACCCAGTGCTAGGCGCAGCGGGCCAGTTGCGTAAGATACGCCACCTTGAGTCGCAATCACGCTACCTTCGCCGGACTGTGCCGCAATATCTACACCACGCTCAGAGAAGTGTTTAGCAGCAACGAAGGCCTGGAAGCCATTCATATCAGGCGTCATGTACGCCAAAGAGTCGCCACGCGCCTGCAAGCCACCGCCAGCGAATTCATAGCCACGCTCAACGTAAACGTCGAACACGCCCATTACTTCGCCGTCGTAGAAGCTGTCAAAGTTACCAGCGGTGAAGGTACCGAACTGCTCACTATCTAGACCGATGTAGCTGTTACGTACTTCATCAAAACCGGACGCTTGGTTGCGCTCATCGCCAGTAAAACGCCACTCAACGCGAGCAAACGCGCGCAGGTCGGACGTGATCTGATGACCAGCGGTAACGCGAAGACGAGAGCCAAAGTTACGGAACTCTTCACCATTATCGACGCCATCTTTTGCGCCGCCGCCTTCAATACCCATGGCGATACGGCCATAAAGATCCAGCGTGGTGCCGTCTTGGTCATATACCATCGCGGCTTGGGCAGCAGAAGCACCGAGTAAACCACTAACGGCCAGAGCAAGTGTCGTTTTCTTAAACATGATTGATCCCTATAAAGTAGCCAGTGCTTGTGATCAGCACTTATTAAGCTAAAGTAAAACTTTAAGTCAGTATGATTGCGCGTTGCGAAGGCACAATGGAGGCGTTGGCTGCCTCGTCACTGGCTACCCTAGAGGAGTTATATGTCATTCTTCTTAAAGTTTTATTTTTTTGCTTAATCTTTTATAAAAAATAGATTAAACAAAAGTGCCTTATGTTTTTAACATTTATCTGTTAGAGAAAAGTTATTCTTAACAATAAATAAATATAGAAACGCTCTTTTGGGGCGCCGGTGTTGCAAACACAGCTGTCATCGCTTGTTCACTTGCCTGACTCGGCAGTGTCATTGTGTCTGCGCATCATGGAAGAAAACGTGATAAAGGGATGCATCGCTCATGCGACTTTGTATCGTTAGCGAAACATGGTCACCAGAAATTAACGGCGTTGCCCATACGCTCAACCGTGTGTGCCGTGAATTGCAGCGTCTGGGAGTCACAGTGGATGTGATTCGCCCAACGCCAAAAGCACCTGGTCATGCCACTGGCGTGGATCAGGAATTACAGGTTAATCGCTGCTCGCTGCCCGGCTATCGTGATGTACAGGTGGGCTTTGCAAGACCCGCCACCCTGCGTCGTTTTTGGCAGCAGCATCGGCCCGATGTGATTTATCTTGCTACTCAAGGACCGCTTGGCTGGGCGGCCCGACATGCGGCTAAGCAGCTTGCGCTTCCCTTAGTAGCGGGCTGGCATACCAATTTCGATCACTACTGCCATGATTATGGCGTCTCTTGGCTCGCCACAGCGACTCGCCGCTACTTGCGCTATTTCCATAATGGCTGCGCGCTCACGCTGGTGCCTACCCAACAACAGGCGGCCGTGCTGCGTCAGCAGGGTATTCATGATGTACAGGTACTCTCTCGAGGCATCGATGGCGACAAGTTCTCACCGGCCCACCGTGATGCCGAACTGCGTAAACAGTGGGGAGTGAGCGAGCACCAGCCAGTCGCCCTCTACGTGGGGCGATTAGCTCCCGAAAAAAACCTCGCTTTACTACAAGAAACCCTACAAGCCATGCGTGACGTGCGTCCTGATATGGCCCTCGTGGTCGTCGGCGACGGTCCAGGTCGGGCGCAGCTAGAAAAAGCACTGCCTGATGCGCACTTTACTGGCTTCGTCGACAAGCAGGCGCTCGCCAAGTACTACGCCAGTGCCGATATGTTTGTGTTTCCTTCGCTGTCGGAAACCTGGGGCAATGTCGTCACGGAGGCCATGGCCAGTGGGCTTGCCGTCGTGGCGTATCGTCATGCGGCCAGCGCAGAGCTGATTCAAAGTGGCCATAACGGCATCACCGTAGCACCCAACGATGCCCTGGCATTTCAACAGGCCGCCATCGCGCTGTGCCAACACCCCGCCGAATACGCACGAATAGGAAGAATTGCCCGTTTACGTGCCCTGGAACAGAGCTGGTCGGGCATCGCTGAGCAATTTCTGCGCTACCTAAACTATGCCCAGGAGGCCAACCATGCGAGCTCGCCCGCTTGTCGTATTCGATCGTCTTGACCTGTGGGAGTGGCAGTTTTGCCAACGGGTCACGCACCTCTCGCTGTACCGCCCCTGGCGACTAGCGCTACAAACGGCTAGCAAACTGGGCGACTGGCCCGTTTGGGTGCTGCTGATTGCGGCCCAGCCATGGCTGCAACCGGATGGCATGTGGCGAATCATGCAGTACACGTTAATCGCTCTTGTCGCGGTGACGGTATACAAGCTGGTGAAAACCAAACTGTGCCGGGAGCGCCCCTTTATTACTTATTTAGGTGGCGTACACTGCGGTGAACCCGCCCGAGACCGCTATAGCTTCCCCAGCGGACACACCATGCATGCTGTCATGTTTAGCGTGCTCGTGGCTGCTCACACGCCTTGGTTACTGCCTATTGTGCTACCGCTTAGCCTGTTGATTGCGATTTCTCGGGTGGGCCTGGGCTTGCACTATGTAAGCGATGTACTGGTCGGCGGCGTGATGGGCTATGGATTTGCCTTGCTAAGCCTGTATTGGATGGGATAACCGTTTCCCACCGATCTACTACGTCCACAGGCCACTGCCACCACAATGCAAAAAGCCACCCTAAAAAGAGTGGCTTTTATTTATTGATCGTAGGGTTAAATATTCGCGTTACATATCTGGCGGCATATCGTCTCGATCATCCACCGCGGCCATAAACGATGTTTTGAACATCATATAAACCCCGACCCCAGAAAACCCCAGAAACAGGACGAACATGCCCAACATCAGTACCATCGCCATAACGCTTGTCCCTGAAAGTGTGCGGCTGCTGCGTTGACGTCTTCTAACCGCTGAATTTTGGTTTAACCAAAAGGATAGACCAAAACCCCACTCTCATCTGTACAAGCACTATGCAAAACACTGTCAATATATAAAAAACACATAAAAAACAGCTACTTGACCACAAAAAAACGACGCAAAAAAACCACCTCACTAAAGCAAGATGGCTGTTTTGCATCGCTGCCGTTCCCTGGCGATGATGATCAACACGTCCTGTGTTGATAAGAGTGAGCAGGCTGAATGTCCTTTCACATCCTTGATGCTTACTGGGCGTCCTGCCCTCCTTGTGTTGCCTGTCAGCCTGCTCACGCTGTTAACTCATAGTGTTTATTAGTGACGGGTGATGCTGACTTCATGTTGCATATCTAAGATATTGCAGGCTTTGAGCCAATCATGCCAAAAACATTTATAAATTAAACAATAACAATTACTTAAAATATAAAAAGACGGCCAGCATAACGCTTTTTGATGCTAGCAACGGCTAAATATTATGTATAAAACTGACACATGCGACAAAATCACACGGCCCCTCAGCTCACTAACACGATACGCGTGAGTAAAACGTGACCGATAGCCACGCTTTGCAGTAGCAGCCAATGCCAACAACGCTTATGTTACTCAACAGACCATTACGCCCTTGCAGGCATATTTAGGCACGAGGAAAACTCGATGAAACGTACGATCGCACTTGGCGCCCTACTATTAGCAACGCTGCTGTTAATGAGCGGCTGCAATACCATTCGCGGCATGGGCCAAGATATTGAACAGGGTGGCGAAGCCATTCAGCGTTCGGCGGATTAACCATGATGATGACCGTCTACCTATCACATGGCTTGGAAAGTGGCCCCGGTGCGCTAAAAGTGCAGGCATTAAAGGGCATCGCCGAACAGTTGGATGACTGTGAGCCGGTCGTCATGGATTACCGGGGCATGCACGAGCCAGCCGAGCGACTGGCTCACCTCCAGCAGACGCTCCTGGCCCGCGGCGATGATCCCGCCTGCTGTGTCCTGGCGGGTTCCAGCCTGGGCGGCTGGCTCAGTGCATCTGTGAGTGCCCAAACGCCGGTACTAGGCTGCTTTTTACTCGCCCCTGCCCTTGGCTTGCCTGAATACCCAGAAACATCCCCCACGATTCAGGCACAACACACGCATATCATTCACGGTTGGCAGGACGACGTGGTGCCACCAGGCCCAGTCATTGAGCGCGCTCGCGTACAGCGTCTATCACTCAGAATGATAGATGACGACCACCGCCTGCATAACAGCCTGGATACGATTCTGGCTGATTTCAGCCGCTTTTTGGCGCAGTGCGCAGAGACAACACATAAAGACACTTAAAAAAGCGCGACAAAGAGTCGACATTACTCACTCATACCTATACAAATGGTATACACACAAAAGGAGAGTGCTCATGTTTGGACTATTTAATCGCGACCCCGCCAAAAAGCTCCAGCAAGCGTATGAACGCAAACTCCAGGCGGCGATGGAAGCTTCCCGTAACGGCGATATGCGTGCCAACGCCACGCTGACCGAAGAAGCGGAGGCGATTCTGGCCGAGATTAACCAGATCAAAGCTCAGAAGCGCTAGCCATATGCGCCTAAGGCTGGTGCTCACACCGCTGATCATGGCGTTTGTTACCGGGCACGCCTATGGCGATTGCCCGCAGCCGGGGCAGTGGTGGCAAGCAGGCAACAGCGTGGCCTCGCCAACACTGCTTGCCCAGGCCGCTCAGCAGCAAGTGGTCTTACTTGGGGAGCAGCACGACGCCATTGACCACCACCGCTGGCAACTGCATACCTTGGCGGGCCTTCATGCGCTTCGAGAAGAGATGGTCATTGGGTTAGAGATGCTGCCCAGGAGCGCACAGCCTGTATTGGATCAATGGGTAGCAGGCCAGCTTACCGAGGAAGCGTTACTCACTGAGAGCCACTGGGAAGAAGCCTGGGGGTTTGATGCCGAGCTGTATCTACCCATTTTTCACTTTGCACGACTACAGCAGATACCGCTGGTCGCGCTCAACATTTCCCCTGAACTACGCCAGCAGCTCTCACAACAGGGCTTTGAACGCGTACCCGCCGAACAGCGCCACGAGATTCCCCCGCCGCTGCCCGCCAGCGCTGAGTACCAAACGCGGTTAAAAGAGGTGTTTGAACAGCATGCCATGGGGCAAGAGAACCCTGAAATGCTGGCACGCTTTACCCAAGCGCAGCTGACCTGGGATATCGCCATGGCCCACGGCCTGGCAGACGCGGCAAAAGAGGGCGCGTTAGCCGTTGGCTTAATGGGCCTTGGCCACGTCATCTACGGCCACGGTGTGGAACACCAGCTAGAAGGGCTGGGGATTGAACACACCGTCAGCCTGCTGCCATGGGAGCAGGCCGAGTGCAGCCTGCCAGACCCAGCGCTTGCCGATGCTGTCTTTGTCCTCCCCGCTTCTATTGAATGAGCACACTAGGCGTCGTCTGCAGCTAATGCAGGTAACAGCGTTTTGAGCTTACGGGTTAACGTATTGCGCCCCCAGCCTAGCAGCTCCGCTGCCTCACCTTTGCGCCCACCGGTATGTTTGAGGGCGGTTTCAATCAGAATACGCTCAAAATCAGGTACTGCCTCTTCCAGAAGGTGAGTATGGCCTTCTGCCAGGGCGTGGTCGGCCCAATCACGAAACGCAGAGCGCCAATCACCGTGAACGCTGCTTTCCGACGCTCCCACTGTGCGCAGTTCGGGCGGCAGGTCCTCTACGAGAATTTCCCTTCCTGAGGCCATTACCGTTAGCCAGCGGCAAATATTCTCTAACTGGCGCACGTTACCGGGCCAAGGCAGCCGCGTTAAATGCGACTCTGCTTCTGCCGTCAGCACTTTGATATCGGTGGTGAGCTCTTTGGCCGCCTCGGCCAAGAAGTGGCGAGTGAGCCGAGGAATATCTTCGCGGCGCTCAGCAAGGCGCGGGAGATACACACGAATGACGTTCAGGCGGTGAAACAAGTCTTCACGAAAGCGGCCATCGTCCACTAAGGATTCAAGGTTTTGGTGCGTGGCCGCAATAATACGCACGTCCACTTTCACCGGCGTGTGACCGCCCACGCGGTAAAACTCGCCGTCGGCCAGCACCCGCAGCAGACGGGTTTGCGTCTCGGAGGGCATATCGCCGATTTCATCTAAAAACAGCGTGCCACCGTTGGCTTGCTCAAAGCGCCCCTGGCGCTGCTGGGCCGCGCCGGTAAACGCGCCTTTCTCATGACCAAACAGCTCGGATTCGATCAAATCGCGTGGAATCGCCGCCATATTCAGCGCAATAAACGGCTTGCCCGAGCGAGGGCTGTGCTGATGCAGCGCCTGGGCCACTCGCTCTTTACCCGTACCCGATTCGCCGTTAATCAGCACCGTAATATGCGAATGGGAGAGCCGCCCAATGGCGCGAAAGACTTCCTGCATGGCCGGGGCTTCGCCGATGATTTCGGCGCTCAAGCCCTCAGGCACGCTCACCGGCCGCTGGCGTTCACGGGCATGAGCCACCGCGCGGCGTACCAGCGCCAGCGCCTCATCCACATCAAACGGTTTGGGTAAGTACTCAAACGCCCCGCCCTGATAAGAGGCCACGGCGCTGTCTAAATCAGAGTGCGCGGTCATCACAATGACCGGCAGGTCTGGGTGGGCTTCACGCACCCGCGACATTAAATCCAGCCCATCAATTCCCGGCATACGAATATCGGTGACCAGCACATCCGGCGGGTTTTCTAACAGCCTGGGTAGCGCTACATCCGCACGCTCAATACATTCGACATCCAGGTCTGGCTGAGCCAGCGCGCGCTCCAACACCCAGCGGATAGCGCGGTCATCATCGACAATAACCACCCGTGCAACATCGGTACGTGTCGCCTCAGTCATGACGCTTCTCCGGTGCAATTAATAACCAATGGAATCAGTAAACGAAATTCGGTGTGTCCGGGTCGTGAGTCGCATTCGATCAATCCTTGATGTTGGTGCAAAATTGACTGAGCAATCGACAGCCCCAAACCGCTGCCTTCCGCGCGGCCAGACACCATCGGGTAAAAAAGAGTTTCACGCAGCGCCTCTGGAATGCCTGGGCCGTTATCAATCACGCCCACTTCGCTCACCAGCCGGTGCCGCTCGGCGCCCAGAGTGAACTGGCGGCGGGCACGGGTGCGCAGAATCAGCTCCGGCGAGGGGGTCTCTGCATCGCTCATGGCCTGCACTGCGTTACGCGCCACGTTCAACACCGCTTGAATCATCTGAGATTCGTCACCGGAAAGGTCCGGCAGGCTGGGGTCGTAATCACGGCTGACGGTGACATGGGGGTGCTCGGCAATCAGTAGCGCTCGCACCCGCTCCAGCACTTTATGAATATTGACCGGCTCGTGCTTAATGATGCGATTCGGCCCTAGCATGGAGTCCACCAAGTCCCGCAGCCGATCAACTTCTTCGACGATGATATGGGTGAATTCCCGTAGGGCCGGGTCGTCTAGGTCCCGCTCCAGCAGCTGTGCTGCGCCGCGAATTCCGCCCAGCGGGTTCTTCACCTCATGAGCTAACCCTCGCGCTAGCACCTTAATGGTCTCTTGACGGGTGGTCAGGGCTTCTTCTCGCGAGATCTGCATCAAACGATCACGGGGTTCCACTTCCAACAGCAGCTCATCCGCCGAAAGCGGTGTCACCGTGTAGTCAACGGTCAAGGGCTCACTGTTCAGCGGGGTAATACGCGCTTCTCGCTGGGTATAGGGATGAAACGCATCGCGGGCTTTAGCTAGCACTTCGTCAATGCTTTCATCGCCGCCCAGCAGGGTATCTAAACTGATGCCCTGCACGCGGCTGAAACTTACTGCCAGCAGCGCTTCCGCCGCTGGGTTCATCCAGCGGACGCGGAGTTCACCGTCGAGCAGTAGAACTGCAGTGGTGAGGTGTTCAAGTAAGCGCTGATACATGGCGTGTCCTAAAACGTCGCTATGATAAATACGAAGCCGCACTGATCAATAGAAAGAGTGGTATTAGAGGAGGAACTGCAAAAAGCGCGCCAATTCGGCGCAAACCGCGATTTGCACGGCTTATGGGCAGGGCACGGGGAGAGCACGACCCTTTATAGCGCAATCGCCCGTCAACACGACCGCCTTAATGCACCATTGTAGTGCACTATGTTATTCGGCAATAAAAATAGTCACCGGATCAGTGCGGTGCTGCACTCGCCCCTGGTTGTCTAATAGCTCAGCCTGCAACCGATGCTGACCCGCCGAGAGGCCAGCAAGCCAGAAGGCATCGCTATGCAGAGCGGATTGGCTAAGCTCGCCATTCACCAGCAGTTGAATTTGGTGGTCGTCTCGCAGTGGCGGCACCACATGCACTTCCACCGGCGTCATACCGCCATGCACGGAAGCACCGCTAGCGGGATTCGCAATCGTAAAACGGTCATAAGGCATAAACGGCTGCCCCGGCCTGCCCAGGCTGCGCGGTGCCGCTGTGGAAGGGCGCGACGCCGATGGCATGCTGGGCAACGGTGCCAGCGTAATGGCATCCCCACCCCGCTCAGGGTTATCGGTAAACGTCACGTTGCCCTGCTCATCCACCACGCGATACACCGTTTGCGACTGGGCTACGCTTACCCACAGGCACAGTAGAAGCACCGCCGCTGTGGATAAGCCTATTCTGTGTTGCAAACGTCGTCTGCTCATCATTACTAGCCCCTGAGTCTTCGCTTCCATAAAAAAACCCCGCCGAGGCGGGGTTTTCTGGCTAATCACACCGCAAGGGTGATTTTAGCACCGTCATTAAAGACCGTTCTTAGCAAGAGTAGTACATGTCGAACTCGATCGGGTGAGTCGTCATGCGAATACGCTCAACGTCTTCCATCTTCAGTTCGATGTAGGCATCGATCATATCGTCGGTGAACACGCCACCTTCGGTCAGGAACGCACGGTCAGCGTCGAGTGCTTCCAGCGCTTGATCCAGGCTGTTGGCAACGGTCGGTACGGACTTGCCTTCTTCCGGCGGCAGGTCGTACAGGTTCTTATCCATGGCATCGCCAGGGTGGATCTTGTTCTTGATACCGTCGATACCCGCCATCAGCATCGCTGCAAACGCCAGATAGGGGTTGGCAGTCGGATCAGGGAAGCGAGTCTCTACACGCTTGCCTTTCGGGCTAGCGGTGTAAGGAATACGGATAGAAGCAGAACGGTTACGGGCACTGTAGGCCAGCATGACCGGTGCTTCGAAGCCCGGTACCAGACGCTTGTACGAGTTGGTAGAGGCGTTGGTGAAGGCGTTCAGGGCACGAGCGTGCTTGATGATACCGCCAATGTAGTACAGCGCCATTTCAGACAGGCCCGCGTACTCGTCGCCAGCAAACTGGTTCTGACCATCTTTCCAGAACGACTGGTGTACGTGCATACCAGAACCGTTGTCGCCTACCAGCGGCTTCGGCATGAAGGTAGCGGTTTTGCCGTAAGCGTGTGCCACGTTGTGGATCACGTACTTCATTTCCTGAACTTCGTCAGCTTTCTTCACCAGCGTATTGAATTTAACGCCGATTTCGTTCTGACCTGCGTTAGCTACTTCGTGGTGGTGTACTTCCACGGTTTGGCCAATCGCTTCCAGAGTGTTACACATCGCGCCACGGATATCGTGGAAGCTATCAACCGGCGGAACCGGGAAGTAGCCGCCTTTCAGGCGCGGACGGTGACCCAGGTTACCGCCTTCTACTGTACTGTCAGTTGCCCAAGCGCCTTCATCAGACGTGATTTTGTACATAGAGCCCTGGATGTCGGACTTCCAATGTACTTCGTCAAAGATGAAGAATTCCGGCTCTGGGCCAAAGAAAGCGGTGTCGCCCAGACCGGTAGACTGCAGGTAAGCTTCTGCACGCTTAGCGATAGAACGCGGGTCGCGATCGTAGCCTTGCATAGTAGCCGGCTCGATAATGTCGCAACGCAGAATCAGGGTAGCGTCTTCGGTGAAGGGGTCCAGGAAGCCGGTGCCGTCTTCCGGACGCAGGATCATGTCAGACTCGTTGATGCCCTTCCAACCATTAATGGAGGAACCATCAAACATTTGACCGTTTTCAAAAAACTCTTCATTCACGTCGCGTGCCGGTACGGTGACGTGCTGCTCTTTACCGCGCGTGTCGGTGAAACGCAGATCTACCCACTTAACATCATGTTCTTCGATTAGCGCGAGAGTCTTGGCTGACATAGTGTCCTCCGATATGAGCGTGGCTTAAAGCGTGTAACTGTAAGCTATCGATAAAAGTGTTATTCAACAAATCGTTCAACACGCAGCTGCATGTGGCGCGTTTGTCTTTTTTGTTCGCTAGACGTTTGCTTGACGATAGATAACAAATCGCTCAGCGATCATTTCAGACCGGCTATCGTTGTAGCACGCCGCGAGGCTTCTGCCTACGACTCGCTAGCCGCTGTAAAACTGTTTGCAAAACTGCCTGCAAATCACTTGAAAAACAAAAGCACATACCGTGCCAACCCTGCACCATAATGGGATTAAAAAATATCAAGGCATTGTTTTATAACTATAAAAATCATACTGAGTCGTGCTTCGTAATGCAGCAAAGGGGCATAAAAAGCGTGGAGACCATCATTCTTTTTCACTGATCGCACATAATTGGTGCATAAAATATCCATATCGCACCAAAAATGATCATAAAAAAATAAATATCCGCCATTGCCGTTAAAAACTTTCTCTTGCTACACAAAGAAACCCACATCTACAATAAATTACAATCAGATAGGTTTCATAACAAAAGGAAGCCGCGTGCATGGGTACGGTTTGCTTTATCGTAGATGCTTCAGTGACAGGAGCCTTGCTACCGCGCCACTTACGCTCTATCCGCCGGTCTGGTCTGGCTGACCACATGGTGCCCATCATTGTGACTTGCTCACAGACAGACGAGCGGCTCACCGACCTTGAACAGCGCTATCACGCCCACTGCCTCGTCACGCCCTCTCACACGCTGGGTGCCCGACTCAATCAGGCGGCGTATGTCAGCCAAGCGGAGTGGCTGCTGATTGCACTACATAAAAAACCTATGGCAGCGCAGCTGTACTTACTCTACCCCCAGCTTAATAGCGCGATGGACGCACTGTTAATCAACGCCGCCGCCCCGCGACTGTCAGAACGGCTACTGCTGCACTTTCTCAGTTCTGCCGTCACGGTACCGCCCTATATCGCCATTCGCCGGGAATGGCTTGAGCGCATTGGTGGCTTTGATCCAGAGTTGGATGAGCCTGCCCTGCTCGACTTCTTGCAGCGCCTATACGCCTGCCCTACGCGGCTAAAATCCTTAAGCGGTGAATCGCTTGGCCTTGCACGAGGGTCGCCAGACGGCACTTCCCCTACTCACTCGCTATAGCGTCTACGCTCCTTCCTGCTTTTCCCTTGCCTCTGCTCTTTGTAAAACGTCGACTCCGCTGTCACTACTTACTGCTTGCTACTTACTGAAACCTAAGAGCTGAGAGCTGATGACGATTTGCATCCCTCAGACCTTTAAACGCTTACCAAACAGCATCGCGCCTAGCGTAGTGGTATTGGCCGCCTTGTTGAGCAAAATCGACCCAACGCTACCGACTACGATCAGCAACAGCGCATACGCTACCAGCGGAAGAGCGTTGATGCCCACCAACGTATCGGTCAAGGTGAAAAACATCGGGTGTGCGAGGTAAATTCCGAACGAGTAGGCATTGATATAGCGCACCCAGCCAGGGGCTCGACGCCCTTTTAAGCCGCGCATCAACGCCAGTGTGAACAGCACGAAAAACGGAATGACCCACACTTCTTTGGAGGAGAACGCCAGCCAGTGGGCAAAGGTGGCCAGCACGATGAAACAGACAAACAGCGCAAGCCAGCGGGGCTGGGAGAGGGTTTGCAGCCATAGGGGGCGCTCAATCAACGTTTCGGAAGGCGTTAACGGGTAGTAGCGCACCAACACCAGCGCTAAGAAAAACAGGTACACCCAGCCTAGTGGTGCGATCCACAATAAATAGCCCGGCGGCTCAATCTCGAACCAATACGCGAATCCCCAGTACGCCATGCTTACCACACAGGCCGCACACAGCCACGTTACGGGGTGAAAGCGCCACAGCTGCCAGCGGGTGTAGGCCCAGTAGGCGGCATAAAACTGCATAGCGATGATCAAAAAATAGCCATGCCAACCCGCATAAACAAAATAGGCTTTTGCGTTTTCCCAAAAGCCTATGGCGTTATCACTATCGGCCAACTGCCACCACTGGGCAGTGGAGTAGATCAACCCATACACCAAATAGGGCAGCATGACGTACTTCAGCCGCTGCAGCAGAAAACCCGGTGGCACCTCCTTGTCATAGCGAACGGCAAACACAAACACGGAGATAAACAGAAACACCGGCGTGCCCAGCACCAGGGGAATCCGCATCAAATCGGTCACCACGTTATCCACCCGCTGATTCAGATGGTCCAGCCAGTGAAATAAAAATACGGCCACACAGCCGTAAGCACGCAGCCAGTAAATCTCCTCTATTTTCTGCATTAACCCTCCCACCCAACCACTGCTGCTAGGCTTAGATATAGGCTTACGTGAATGAACACCTCGGCTTACAGCGTTGTCCGACCATTCAAACGCCGGTAAATTCCTGGAGGCTTTATGCTCAAAAAACCGACCCTTGCGCGTTGTAAACGCTGGGCAGGCTATGTGGTTGGCTTCTTTGGTTGGCTAACGCTGAGCAGCCTTACGTTTGCTGGCGAGGTATCCCGCGAGCAATTCTTCTCGCCCACACTGGGTTACGATTACCCCTACACCGTGTATTTACCCGAGGGGTATGACAAACAAGCGTCAGCGCCCTACCCGGTGATTTACCTGCTGCACGGCTCTTTTGGTAACGAGCTGGACTGGGCCACGCGGGGCAACCTGCCTCAAACCGCCGACCGACTCATCGAGGCCGGGCATTTGCCACCCGCAGTGTTTGTAATGCCCGGTAGCCGAAGCTGGTGGGTAGATGGGCACAACGAAGCGGCTCACAGCGCCTTTTTTAACGACCTGCTGCCGCATATCGAAGCCACCTACCACGTGGGAACAACCCGCCAGCTGCGCGGCGTGGCGGGGCTCTCAGCGGGTGGTTATGGCGCACTCAACTTCGCCCTAGAGCGGCCCGACATGTTCGCTGCAGCGGCCGCGCTTAGCCCGGCCAGTTACGCCCCCACACCGCCAGAAAACTCCTCCGCTATGCGGCACCCAGCGTTTTTAAATAAGCAGGGGGAGTTTGATCAAGCGCTCTGGGAGCAGCTGAATTACACAGCGCACTTAGAGAGCTACCGCTTACAGGTCACGCCACGCCCTCACGCTGAGCATAGCGACACCCCGCCCGTACCGCTTTACATTAGCGCCGGACGAAGTGATGTGTACGATGCAGAGTTTCATGCACGCCTGCTGCGTCAATCCATGGAGCGTATTCAACCGGGGCAAGTGCGCCTAGACCTGTACCCTGGCGGGCACACATGGCGGGTATGGCGAGCCAGCTTACCCGCCGCTTTGAACTTTATGTTTCAGTACGTAGGCGAAACCTCGGCAACGCCTGCGGCAGATGAAGGAGCGTAAAGCACCGCTCGATTGCGTCCCTCAGCTTTGGCCTGATACATCGCTTGGTCGGCACAGTGAATCAACGTGGCTTCTTCACCCGCATGCAGCGGAAAGAGCGCCACACCAATACTGGCTGACACACAGACATCCGCCACCGTTAATGCAAACGGCTCTGCCAAGGCATGGCAGAGCTGTTGAGCGACTGCCAGCGCTTCCTCTTTCGTAACAGGGCCGTCTAACAGCGCCACAAACTCATCGCCGCCAATACGGCCGACCATATCGGTGCCGCGTAACCGAAGCCGCATACGTTGGGCCGCCTCTTTGAGCAGCTGATCACCCACGCCGTGCCCCCAGCGGTCATTCACCGGCTTAAAGTGATCTAAATCGATAAAAAGCAGCGCTAGCTGGCCATTTTTCCGCAGCGCCTTCGCCAGCGCCCGCCCCAACTCGTCAAAAAACATCGCCCTGTTGGGCAAGTCGGTCAACGTATCGTGCTGAGCTAAGTGCAGCACGCGCTGCTCCATCTCCCGGCGGGGAGTAATATCGTGAGAAATCCCTAAAAAGCTCGTGACGTTCCCCTGCTCATCGACCAGCGGCGCACCGTTGGTAAAGTGCCAGCGCCACTCACCGTTGGCATGCTTTACGCGATACTCAATCAACCCCTGCGGCTCGGCGGTGTGGTACACCTTGGCGATATAGCGGCGGCACGCCTCTAAGTCTTCTGGGTGCAGCACAAAGCTCATGTTACGCCCTAATACCTCGTGCACTTCATGCCCTAAAATGCGTGGCCAGTTCGGCGATATATAGGTCATGGTGCCGTCTGCGCTCAGCGTATAAATAATATCGTTGGCCTGTTCGACCAACTGACGGAACCGCTGCTCGCTGGACTTTAACGCCGACTCTAAGGCCTTACGCTGGGTGATATCGTTGGCATAGCCTGTCCATACTATGCTGCCATCCGGCTCACGGTGGGGGTGATCGTTCGCTTCTACCCACAGCATCTCACCGTTGCGGTGAAACATCCGGAACTCTTGCTTCCAAGGCGTTAACGTTCGCGCGCTCTCCAGCGAGCTTTCAATGACCGCATCGCGATCCCCTGGGTGAATGTTGGCCAGCAGCGCCTGAGCATCGTCCAGGGCCTCATCGACCCGAATGCCAAACAGTTCCACCACGCGCTGCCCCACATAGGTGTAGCGCCACGTGCCCTCTAGCGAGTAGTGCAACTGATAAATAAAGCCCGGCAGTTGCGACAGCAACGCATCCAACGACTCCCCAAACGGCAGCGCCTGCTGAAAAAGTGACCCGCAGACCGCGCGGTACTCTCCTTCAATCACAGGAGACAGCTGCAGCTGCCAGCTGCGTGGCGACTCCCCCCAAGCCACCATCAGCTCCTGCGCCGCCTGCTGCTGATCGCAGGCTTGAACGGCGGCCAAAACGTTGCTGGCATCTAACGGAAAGCAGCTCGCCAGGGCCAGTTCACTGTTGTCAGCGGCCCAGCCCACCACGCGCCGAAAAGCCGCGTTCGCATATACATTCATCGCACCAGGAGCTGAACGTTCAACCACAAACAGCGGTGTGCCCGACTGCTCAAATAGCGCACGGTACGGATGCATCGCCACCTCCCCCCAGGTTCCCTTAAACAAGTAAGTTAAGCGCACAGGTAAAGGCTGTCTATGAACATTGGCCGAGTTCCGCCAACGCACACTACACTGAAAGCGCTTGCTTATTTTCTAACGGCTTATGTAAGGACACTGACCATGCATCAACACGTTGAATGGGACGACCCCGGCAGCGCCAGCGTCGCCGCCCACTTTAAAAACGACCCCGACCACACGCCCCCCTACCCCGGCGCGATCCTTTCCGCCCGCTACCAGGGCCGCATTGTGCGGGTCGAAGTCGAAACCTACCGAGAGGAAGATGCCGTCAGCATCGGCCGCGTTGCCGCCATTCTCGACCAGCACGGCCACCGTTTTAAGTCGCACCAGAAACTCAACGTAGGCGATATTGTCCGCCTCCCCGACGACAAACGCGCCATGGAACGCTGGGTAGAGGATGAGGAGAAGGAGTAACCAAAGCGTCGCCAGACAGACTCTTGGAATCACTGGTGGCGATAGGCATGGCATGGGAGTTCGTACCTGCCCATCCTCAAGCAGCACTGGGTCGCTCAAGCCATACGCCCTTGCCGTGCTACGATTAACGCTTTCATATCGATTACTTTGGGGCTCATCCATGCAGTTACGTCAACGTTTACGAGCGGGCTTAGCGGCGGGGGCGGTGCTGTTGGTGTCGCTGCCTGTTCAGGCACAAACCAGGGCGGATTGGGCGGCTTACGATGAGGTATTTGAGCGTGGGGCGCAGCACGCGCAGTGGTGGGATGCGGGTTGGACGGGCATCTATGCCGCCAGCCTTGCGTATGATGCTTACCAGTCCAGTGAAGCCAGCGACCCGGACGACCGTTTTGACGCCCGCGTTGGGGTCGTGAAATCCGCCTTAGCGCTGGGTGGTATGCTCACCGACCGCCAGCCGCATCAGGCGGCGCTGGTAGAGTACGAGCGCCTTAAAGCGCAGGGCGAATTAAGCGGCGTGCAAGCCTTGGGGTTGCAGCTGGCCCAGGCAGAGCGCGAGCGCCGGGGATGGAAAGCGCGGGTTAGCTCGCTGGTGGTGAACACGGTGGCAGGCGCTGTGATTGCGGCTGACGGTCGCGAGCGCGATGGTGCCATCAACTTTGCGACGGGCATGCTGATTAATGAACTGCAAATTTGGACGCAGCCGAACCAAGCCACCAGCGCGATCAACCGCTTTCAGCCCGCCCGCGTTTCGTTTGGCCCTCTCACACTGGAAGGTGAATACGCGCTGATGGTGTCGCCCCAACAGATTGGCGCTACCTGGCGCTATTAAACCGCCTTTACCTCCGCCATTTGCCTGCCCCTCACCGTGCCCGCTGTTGTTAGCCCTTTCGTCATTCGACTGACGGGGCACTTTTTACGTTGCTCAACGATTAGCGCGCTTACCGTTGTCAGCACGCTGTGAGCGCGTAAAATATCCGCCACTTTTTTTGGTTTCACCAAATGTTATGTTATAACTTATTTATTCGTTAGCGAGGTCGCTCGATGAGTGAGCATATGCATCGTCATAACAAGGAAGGTCCTTGTCATTTTTCGTTGATGTCGCTGTCGGCCACTAAGCGGCTGGGCTTTGTCGCGCTACCGCTGTTTGCCCTGTGGGGGCTGGTGGTGTGGGCAGGCGGGTGGCCGCTATGAGCGAGCGTTCCTCTTCGCGCTTGCAGTTGCACGACCTGCACTTGGCCCAGGGCCGCCGCACGGTGCTAGAGCATGTGGATGGCGATATTAAACCCGGCGCGATTACCGCATTAATTGGCGCGAACGGTGCCGGTAAAAGCACGCTGATTCAGGCCATTATGGGTGAACTGCGGCCGATTAGCGGCAAGGTGGTGTGTACGGTGGATAAAGCCCGCCGTGCCTGGCTGCCCCAGCAGCTGGCGTTAGACCTCACCTTCCCCATGAGCGTGGAAGAGCTGGTCATGACCGGCAGTTGGCCAAGCCACGGGGCCATGAAAGGCTACTGTGCCGCCCATTACCGTAAGGGCCGCGAGATTATGGCGCGCCTGGGGATTTCGCACTTGGCTCACCGCCCGCTGGGCGAGCTTTCCGGCGGCCAGCGCCAGCGGGCGCTGATTGGCCGCACGCTGATGCAGGAAGCGGAGCTGCTGCTGTTGGATGAGCCGTTTGCCAACGTGGATAGCGACACCGTCGATATTTTGATTCGCATTTTGCGCCAGATGGCCGACGAGGGCGTCACGATCATTATTGTGCTGCACGATATGGACCACCTGCGCCGCTTGGCGGATGAGGTGTTGATGCTGAATGGCGGCCATGGCCGTTGGGTCGCTCCCAGCGCGCTCAACCACCAGCATGCCCCGGCCCAAGTGGTGCCGTTTACCTTAGGAGGCCGTCATGCTGGCACTGCTTGATGCATGGTTCATTGCACCGTTTGATTACGGCTTTATGCGCCGTGCCGTGGTCGGCGGGCTTGCCCTTTCACTGGCCGCACCGCCGCTGGGGGTGTTTTTGGTGCTACGCGGCATGAGCCTGATTGGCGATGCCATGGCCCACGCGATTTTACCCGGCGTGGCGCTGGGCTTTTTGCTGGCGGGCTTTTCGCTGCCGGTGATGAGCGTGGGCGGCGTGCTGTTTGGGGTGATGGTGGCCTTGCTGGCGGGGGCGGTCTCAAAGATGGGCGGCCAGCGGGAAGATGCGGCCATGGCGAGCTTTTTTATTATTTCGTTGGCCGCTGGGGTGATGCTTATCTCGATGGGTGGCAGCAGTGTAGATTTAACCCACGTGCTGTTTGGCTCCATTTTGGCGATTAACTCTACCGCGCTGCTGCTGATCGCCTCGATCAGCACGCTGATTGTGATCACCCTGGCAATTATTTTCCGCGCCCTGGTGGTGGAGTGTTTAGACCCGCTGTTTTTACGCGGCCAAAGTAGTCGTAGCGGTTGGGTACACAGCGTCTTTTTAGGGCTGCTGGTGCTGAACTTAACGGCCGGCTTCCAAACCCTGGGCACGCTGATGGCCGTTGGCTTAATGATGCTGCCCGCTACGGCGGCACGGTTTTGGAGCAAGCGGTTAGAAGGCTTGATCGGGATTGCCGTGGTGTTAGCAATGATGGCCAGCACCGGCGGGCTGCTGCTGTCGTTTCATTTAGACACGCCCTCAGGCCCCAGCATTATTTTGCTGGCCGGGGTGGCGTATTTACTCTCGGCGCTGTTTGGCCGTTACCACAGCTTGGCCGCTAAGTTACGACGCAAAACCACGCCTTTGGCGCTGGAGCAGTCGCACTAGCGGGTTGATGTTCATACGGTTATTTCTTAAATCAGGAGCATGTTATGTCGCTTTTCTCTTCATCGCGTTGGCTGGTGGGCGTTTCGGCCATGTTGGCACTGCCTGCCGCCATGGCGAACGAGCGGGTGCAGGTTGTCACCAGCTTTTCTATCTTGGCGGACATGGTAGAGAACGTCGGTGGAGAGCATGTGGCAGTCAGCTCCCTGGTGGGCCCTGATGGCGATGCCCACGTTTTCTCCCCCAGCCCTGGCGATGCCCGTGCGCTAGCCGGGGCTGACTTAGTGGTCTTCAACGGTTTGCTGTTTGAGGGCTGGATGGAGCGGCTGATTGACTCCAGCGACTACAGCGGCCCGATGGTCACCGCCACCGACGGCCTTTCTCCGCGCGCTTTTGCAGCGCATAGCGATGATGAGCACGGTCACGATGCGCATGAGCATCATGACGAGCACGAGCATGAAGAGCACGGCCACGACGAGCATGCCGGAGACGACCATAGCGATCACGATCATGGCGATGACGACCCTCACGCTTGGCAGGACCTGCAGCAGGCCAAGGTTTACGTCACCAATATTCGTGATGGCTTGATCGAGGCGGATAGCGCCAATGCGCAGAGCTACCAAGCCAACGCCGAGCGCTACTTGGCGGAGTTGGATAGCGTTGATGCCGAGATTCGTGAGCTGCTCAGCGAGATTCCTGCGTCGGCCAGTGTGATCACCGGGCACGATTCGTTTGGCTATTTCTCAAGCGCCTACGGCGTCAATTTCCTCTCGCCGGTCGGGCTCTCTACCGAAGCCGACCCCAGCGGCGCCAGCATGGCGGCTCTGGTGGATGTGATTGAGCAGGAGAATGTGCAGGCGCTGTTCCACGAGAACATGACCAACCAAGCGATCATTACGCAGCTAGCGGAAGAGACTGGCCTGCCTATTGCAGGCACCCTTTACGCGGATGCGCTGGCCAGTGAAGGCGATGCCAGTACGTACCTGGGCATGATGCGCCACAATGCGCAGGTGCTGCATGACGCCCTGGCAGCACCAGGCCATGATGATCATGGCCATAGCCACTGATCCATACCGTGAAGCGCAAAATACCGCCGGAAGGCGGTATTTCAGACTGCTGACAAAGCCCTGGCCCTTCGGCCAGGGTTTTGCTTTGATAAGCGTATCGTTTTTAGTGGTGGCCGAT
>NZ_JAWJBT010000008.1:0-140234 GCF_046536035.1 Halomonas sp. SIMBA_159 | reverse complement strand
CGGAAGGTCTCGGCCTGCCCATTGCTGACACTGAAGAGTGTCAAGTGGCAGACGGGCATTATCCCGCGGCTTACTAAAAGGATGCCGTCATGAAAACTCTCAATAAAACTGCACTGTCCGTAGCTATCGCCTTTGCTGGCATCACTGCGGTATCAAGCGCTCAAGCCTTTGACTCTGTCACTTGGGTATGGGATGCCACCGTTAACAGCACGGTAGACACATCAGCACTGTCCGATGTCAACGTCACACCTGCGGGCTTAACACAAACCGAAAACGATCAGACCGCCTTTGGCGCGATGACCTCCACTAGCTTGGTCACCGTCGTGGATAACCTGATTATCCCGGTGCTCAGTGGTAACTCCATTGATGACCTTGCATCCGTAGAAAGTGCGGCTACGTCTGTCGGTAATAACGGGGCTATCACCTCGGATGTATCCATGCAGACGGATAATAGCCAGCTCTACGCAGGCGTGGGACTAAGCGTTGACCCATTGATTACCACAGCACTCGTACCTGGAGCCATCCTCGCATCGTCATCAGTGCTGGGTGTCACCAATGCCACCGTGGATAGCTCTGCTACTGGCGTAGGTAACAACTTGAGCCTAGATCTCACCACGATCTCTGATCAGGATGCCTTCGCCATCGCCAACAATGAGCAGCTAGCCGTTGCCCTAGTGACCAGCACCTCGACGGTTGACGCCGTGCTGTTCGATGGTATCAGTGGCATGGCTAACAACACTAACCCTGCCGTGTCGTCAACTGCTACCTCGGTCGGCAACAACCTGTCTGTCAACGTGGATGGCAATTTCTGAATATCATAGCAACAGATGGGCGCCCATGCAGCGCATGGGCGCCAAGGAGGAATAAGATGAATGTCCTCACCGTAAATGCCCAACAGGCCATTCAATGCGTCACCGCTGTAAGCGCAAGCTTACTGCTAGCCATAGCGTTGACCAGCTCTGTTGAAGCAAGGGACCGTGACCCGCTGATAGGGCCATATCCCTACGATTTTCCTGAACGAGCGAATACGCAGAGTTCACTATTGTTACAGGAAGCACGCTGGAGACAAGCACGTGAACGAAACAACGCCATGCCTGCGGCCAATAGTGAAACCACAGCGGCTGGCGGTTTAGATCCCGTAGCGAGTGAGTCGTCCGAAGGCATCATTATTGTCAATTCGTCTACCTCCATTGCGGTAGGCAACTGGCAGCAGATTGAAATGACGCTGGGCGATGGCGCTGAAGGATTAATCATGACGGAAAACCACCAGACCAACCAAGCAGAAGCCAACTCTCTGTCAAAAATAAGAAACCTGCTCAATATGCAAGATGACAGCAATGAATTAATACTTTTAGATGAAAGTGTTGCTGAATAACGTCATATTAATTAGCGATACTCTAAGCAATACAAATGTTAACAAATGTCTCTGCCCATGCCTGCCCAATAAATGGTGATATGCTGAAATCAGGGTTTGTATTTATCCTGGCAGTTATCAATAGGGGCATCATCATGGGCATGCATTCTTCTAAGCAAAAAAATCAACAACCTAGTGCACACACGCTCAGCGATGGCGCTATAGAAGATGAGACCAACGCACAGTACCTAGTGTTAATCGTAGAAGACGATGAAGATACTGCCTCGCTCTACCAGACAATATTGAAACTTCACTATCACAACGTAAAAGTAGCCAGAACTGGTTGTGAAGCGGTCTCTACGTTGGTGGAGTACCAGGGTCCAGCAGCGGTCATCTTGGATTATCAATTACCCGACATGACCGGTATCGATGTCATGACCACCTGTCGAGACCTGGATCAACCTACTGCGTGTATGGTGATTTCCGCGAACAATCTCTCCGCAGAAAATGCGTCCTGTGGGGAGGTCGTTCGTCTGGTCAAACCCTTGGGATGCAAAGCATTACTGGATTGGACGGGAAAACTGATTGATAAGCTTCAACAGCAACTATCACACTCCAACCTCAACGATGCTTCTCCCGAGACTTTACTACTGGGCGAAAGCAAGGCAATGCATAGTTTACGCCAGCAAATTCCATTGCTGGCCCTCTCTCATGCACCGCTCTGGCTTCACGGAGAAAGCGGTACAGGAAAGGAGTTAGTCGCCCGTAGTATCCACTACTGCAGCCCTCGCTCACATGGACCATTCATTGCCGTTAACTGCGCTGCGTTTCCTGAGTCCCTGATTGAGTCCATGTTGTTTGGGCACATCAAAGGCGCGTTTAGCGGCGCTACACGCGATCAAAAAGGTTTTTTTGAAGCGGCTGATGGCGGAACGCTGTTCCTAGACGAAATAGGCGATATGCCGCTTGTGTTTCAGGCAAAACTGCTACGAACCCTGCAAACAGGCACCATCTTGCCCGTTGGAAGCACCAAGCCAGTGACCGTTGATTGTCGTATTGTCAGTGCCTGTCACCGTGATCTCTCTGCGGCTGTACAGCAAGGCGAGTTTAGAGAAGACCTGTATTACCGACTCAATGTGCTCAGCATTGAGCTTCCTCCATTAAGGGAGAGGGGCAATGATGTCGTCCTTATCGCCAACCATTTGCTCTCTAACATTACCAGTGAAGAACACACGCTGCCCTGTCGGCTTTCGGATAGCGCGGTCAGTTTTTTAGCCGACCATGTTTGGCCAGGTAATGTACGGGAACTGGAAAACACGCTTAGACGGGCGGCAATTCTTCACCAAGGAGTCGATCTGCATAAGCAGCATCTGATTTCTTCAAGCATTTCATACAGCTCAAAAACTGCCCCAGCAAAACCCGACATTATGTCTTTGGGCACTATCAACACATCAGGAAAAACATTGAAAGAAATAGAAGAAAGCGTTATTGAAAATACGATTACGGAGCATCAAGGTTGCATCGAGTCGGCAGCTAAATCATTAGGCGTCGCACCTTCTACACTGTATAGAAGGCGTAAAAAGACGGTGTCGTAAATCTCACACCTGCACCTTCAACTATTTCACCCCTAGCAATCCGTAAACCATCAAAGCATCGATGGTTTTTTCTTTAACAACCTCCAAATCATTAATTAAAGATAGTAGGCAACTCCCACCATCACTCGCTGGCTTCTCTATCTTTTCAGCACAGTCAGCAATAGCAGCACACCCTAAAGAGGCAGCGGCCCCTTTGAGTGAATGAGCTTCTTTACGTAGCAATTCGTAATCTTCCGTCATACATGCATCTTTCAACTTGGCCATGCGTGTTTCCAAGCGGCGTATAAAATTATCAACTAACACATTCAGAGCTG
Organism: Halomonas sp. SIMBA_159; assembly: GCF_046536035.1. NCBI lineage: Bacteria > Pseudomonadati > Pseudomonadota > Gammaproteobacteria > Oceanospirillales > Halomonadaceae > Halomonas > Halomonas sp. SIMBA_159. The sequence goes on along the minus strand of NZ_JAWJBT010000008.1, from coordinate 136,971 downwards.
CCGTATCGAACATTTCCTTTAACTCATTGCATATTTTTTCATCCAACAAACCACCTTCCTGAACTTCAGACAAGCCAACATCTAATTTTTCATACGCGTTAGGCTGGAGCTCTTCCCCCTTACAGGAATATGGCTCAGTGGCAACATACTGATGAATTAAGCTCTGCAGCTCCACACGCGTAAAAGGCTTATTAATCATATTATCCATGCCACTGTCATAACAGCGTTCACGGTGCTCAGGCATCACATTAGCGGTCATGGCGACAATGGGTAACCTATCCAGCGCATGCTCAGCTTCGAAGGCACGCCACTGCAGGGTTGTTGTAGGGCCATCCAAAATTGGCATTTGCATATCCATTAACACAAGATCAATCGAAGAATACTCCTCTTGGAGATGCTGTAATGCTAGCTGGCCGTTGTCTGCGACAGTGACGCGCTGGCCAAGCTGCTCAAGCATCACCTTAGCGACAATCTGGTTAATCGGGTTATCTTCAACAATTAAAATGTGGTGATTTTCCGCCAACAACATCTGTTGTTCACTATGCAAATAGCCATCGATGCATTCGGCTTCTGCTAGCGGTAATGAAAACCAAAAGCGACTGCCTAGCCCTACCTGGCTAGTCACACCGATGTCTCCCTCCATGGCCTGCACAAGCCGCTTGCAGATAGCAAGCCCTAAGCCTGACCCCTCATGGCGGCGCGCAATGGATGTATCGACTTGAGAGAAGGCTAAAAAAAGACGCTCTTGATCTTCAGCAGCAATGCCACACCCGGTATCGTGCACCTCAAACAGAAGTCGGCCGCCCACATCTACAGATGCACGAAACTTAACAAAGCCTTCTTGTGTAAATTTCAATGCGTTATTAATCAAATTCATCAGGACTTGGCGCAGGCGTGCAACATCTCCCACCACGTAATGGGGTAACGACGCATCAATAGAATAACTAAAGACAACGGGCTTTGTATTCTCCTGAAGCACGTAGCCTGTACACAGTGCCTCGATACACTCTCTTAAATCAAAGGGTCTCGAATCTAAATCTAACCGCCCGCTTTCAATCTTGGTGTAATCCAAAATATCGTTGATCACAGCGCGCAAGCTATCTGCACTGCGCTTGAGAGCTGATAGATATGTCTGCCCTTTGTTCGTATATACTTCTTCACTTAACAAGTCCGCCATGCCTACGACACCATTGAGCGGCGTACGAATTTCATGGCTCATGACTGCCATAAACTCAGACTTCGCCTGACTGGCCATTTCAGCACGCTTTGCGGTCTCTCTAAGCTCTTTACTTTTTTCTTCCAGGGCTTGTGCTTTTCGAAGGCTGGTCTTGCCTTCTCTGATTAACGCTCTCACCAACAAACCTCCTGAAAGCGTTAATGAAAGCAAAATCATCAATGCCACTGCGTATAGCTGTGTCATCGTCTGACGTTCGGCTGTCCTTAATGCCGCTACGCTCGCGTTCGTATCTGTCAAAATATTTCCAGTGTAGCCCTGTAGCTCAATGACTTTCCTCAGTAGCTGCTCAATCATTGTCTCGCTAACAGTCGTTGAGCCCTCCCACAGGGGCTCGATAACAGTGTCTATTTCCTCGATCAGCTTGCTCGCTTTTTCTACCAGTGCGTTAATACCTTCAATCTTAGAAACAGCGAGATAAATATCACCACGCTGAAAAAGAGATTTCCTGCTATATAGAATTTCGAAACGAAGCAATAAGTCATCCACAGATGCATTATCAATTTGCATATCAACGAGAGTAATGTGCAGCTCTCTCACTTCTCGGTCAAATTGATAACCTGTCCACACCAAGTTTTCTAGCAACCTATTTTCAATCGCATGTTGGCGCTGAAAAATGACACCACCAATAATGATGGCGGAAAGAAAAAAGAGGATCGCTGAAAAAGTAGCGACCCTCACTCGACGCGAAAAATAGTGCTTTAGGATGGGTAACATTATATTTACCTGGCGATACCGCTCGCTACTCGACCTCTATCCGTTTTACTTGCCATACGGAACGGGTCAGGATCTCTTCATTCAACAACGAAGGGTTTTCATCGAAAGGATAGATAATAAATAGCGGCCCGTGATCTCGGATTCTCAGCGGACGACCATCGGCCTGCATGGCCAAAATGACCTCGTGATCGTAGAAATCACTGACCGGCACCATAGAAGAGTAATCATTAAGTGCGACGACTTTCATCTGATCCCCTTCAGCGCCCACGGCTTCTAATAACGCTCTTCCCAGCGGTCCTTCAAAGCTCACCACACCATCGTGCCAAGGCGTACTGGTCTGAGTAGTACGCTGGACGAGTGCTTCTAGCATGGCTTTGTCAAAATGCGCTTCATTGCCTACGTTGGTGTGGGTAATCTCACCCGCCACTTCGAGAATGACGTTGCCTTGGGGCGCATCGAGGGCGTGTGCGTTACTGACAATCAACGCACTTGCTATAAAACAAAAAGCCTTACTAATCAAACGAATATTCATTTTCCGCCCTCCTGAGTGGTGAATTCAGTATAGCGCCATGACATAAGCGTTAACTGTAAACCTTTGTGTCGCTCACCTGACTTCAACTAGAATCAAAAAACGATATCTCCTGCGGTGGTGTGAGGTTTATCACACGATAAAAATAGGTAACTCACTATGCATATCGGCGTGCTGGAAGATGATCTCGACCAACAAGCGTTTATCGAGCAGTGCCTGTTGTCATCCGGGCACAAGGTATCGCTCTTTGGCAGGGCAAGTGAACTAAGACGCGCGACGCAAGAGCAGCGTTTCGATTTCCTCATTATCGACTGGCGATTGCCAGATGGTTGCGGTATGGATGTTGTAGGGCATTTGCGCCAACATGATGGTTGGAAAGGCCCGATCCTTTTTATCACTGCCAGCCAGGGCGAGGACGACGTCGTACAAGCGCTAGAGCAAGGGGCTGATGATTTTTTGGCTAAACCTTTACGCCCTAAAGAGTTTTTAGCTCGTGTGAGTGCGCTAGGACGCCGTGCAGGTTACGAAACGCCTAGACCTTCAGCCAATTGTCCCACTGCTTTTAATCTTAATACGGATGATCATACGATCAGCATCGAAGGACGGATGATTGATTTGACTGAGCGGGAATATCGCCTTGCAGCCCTTTTCTTTTCTAAAATCGGTGAGCTACTCAGCCGCCCCCATATACTTGAATTGGTATGGGGTATTAAGGGAGACGTCACCACACGAACGGTGGATACGCACGTTAGCCGTTTACGCCGCAAGCTGGAGCTAGATGGGCGCCACGGTGTAAGACTAAGAAGTGTCTATCAGTCAGGCTACCGCATGGAAGTTAATAGCTTTTCTGTTGTTGATAAAGTCGTCAACTAAAAAAGCCGACCTTGCGGTCGGCCAAAAGCTGATGAGAGTCTGCAGACTGGCAAATTGCCTGCAGCGATGCCTGGGGAAGGCATCGCCAAAACGCTGATTCGAGCGGCTTGGCGATGCCCTCTCAGGGCGCTAACACCGATCGAAGACGATCCCTTCTGAGCATGACGCCCTTTGCGAGAGTAACTGCCTTTGCCTTTCTTAGGCATTTGCTGCTGCATTTTGAACATGGGGGTGCGTAACTGGGCTTTCAGCGCGTTATCGCGAACCTTATGCTGTTTCACACTCTGCTCCTGGTTTATTAAGAGAAGCTTATCGGGGCGGCGAATGTTAGCCACCGCCCCTAGGAACATCCTCTGCGCCAACAGTTCCCCTTGGCGCAGCGGTTTTACGATAGCGTTTTCCTAGCTACCTAACGGTTGGTCGTCCCACTGCGGAGCAAAATCTGGATTCGCAATGCGCTCATGACGATCTAACTCGCCAATCTGCGCCATTTCCGACTCACTCAGCGTCAGTTTGAAGGCATCGATATTACTTTGAATGTTGCGCGCCTTGGTGGACGACGGAATGGTCAGGTAGCCCTGCTGATTGATCCACGCCAAGGTTACTTGCGCCGGATTGACCCCGTGTGCGTCCGCGATGCGCTGCAGCGCAGGCTCTTCGAGCACCTTGCCGACAGCAAGCGGCATAAAGGCAGTGACTTTAATACCTAATTTCTTGCAGTGCTGCACTAACCGGCGATTTTGCAGGAACGGGTGAATCTCAATCTGGTTCGTAAAGATCTCGCCAGCGCCTAAGATATCCACTGCTTCATCGAGCTGTGCAATGGTAAAGTTCGACACACCGATATGGTGCGCTTTGCCCGCCTGCTTCACTTCTTTTAAGGCGGTTAAGTAGTCCGCCATAGGCACCGCATCATCCGGCGACGGCCAGTGAATAAGCAGCAGGTCTACATAGTCGGTGCCCAGCTTTTCCAGGCTTTCATCGACGCTGGCTTTAAGCGCGGCGGATTCAAGCTTGTCGAACCACACTTTCGTGGTCAGAAAAATCTCTTCACGGGGAACGCAGCTAGAGGCAATCGCTTTACCAACGCCCGCTTCGTTATCGTAAAACTGAGCGGTATCGATATGGCGGTAACCTGCCTCCAGGGCCGCGTGAATGCTCTTCGTTAACGTGTCGCCTTCCAAGCGAAAAGTGCCAAAACCGGGATTCGGAGCTTCGTTGTGCATCCCTTCTCTCCTTTGCTTCATTTGATAGCGTGTTAACAAATGTGGGGAGAGCATTCCAGGACTTCAACCCTGGCTTTTAACATTCTTTTGTAAAAAAACAACATCCCGCCATCAGGCCTGCTGGCCATGCTGCGCTATTGCGCCCGTCGCAGCTGGGCTATGGGCCACCATACTGACCACACTGCCCACCATAATGAGGCAGGGCGATGGCAGCGGCTGAGCGGCAAGGCGTTCGGGCATATCGGCCAGCGTGCCTACCAGGGACTGCTGCTCGGGCTGGCTGGCGTTGGCCACCAGCATGATAGGCCACGTATCGGGCAGGCCCGCTTGGCGCAGGCCATGGCAAATGGCCGCCACTTTGGAGAGCCCCATGTAGAACACCAAAGTCTCGTCTTGACGCGCCAGCGTCGCCCAGTCCGGCATGCCGCCCTCCCGGCATAGCTGCGCCGTAATAAAACGCACCTGCTGGGCGTGGCCTCGATCGGTGAGTGGAATCCCCATCCCCGCCGCCGCCGCAGAGGCGGCGGTGATGCCCGGCACAATCTCCGCAGGCAACCCGGCTTCTGCCAGAGCCGCTAACTCCTCGCCCATGCGCCCAAACACGCCGGGGTCGCCGCCCTTCAAGCGCACTACCGATTTGCCTGCCTGGGCCAGGGAGACGATCAGCTCACCAATCTCCGCCTGAGGCATGCTGTGATGGCCGCTGGCTTTGCCAACATAGTAACGCTCGGTGCCCGGAGGAATGAGCCCTAGCACTTCGTCTCCAACAAGGCGGTCATACACCACTGCGTCTGCCTGCATCAGCAACCGCGCGGCTTTTAACGTCAGTAGCTCCACATCGCCGCTGCCTGCGCCGACTAAATAGACGGTTCCCGGCTGGCAGGCACCGCTTAACGGCAGGTGTAAACGAGCGGCGGTGTCGCGACTAAAAGGCGCCCACGCCCGCTGACCCAAGCGCCACAGCGCTTCAGGCCACTTCTGTGTTAGCTGTTTGCTTAGCGCGCGCATGGGGCCGCTCCTCTTCAAGTATCGCTTTTAGTTCGGGTAGGCAGCTGCCGCACTGGATGCCGCAGGCCAGTCGTGCGCCTAACGCTTCTACGCTGGTATCGCCCGCATGAATCGCTTTCACAATGCTGGCTTGGCCAACCTGGTGGCAGCTGCACACCACCGGGCCGGTATCCACGGCACCATCATCGCACCCGGCCAGCAGGCGTCTACGGTGCTGTGTCTCCAGGGTAGCGTCATTGAAGCGCGCTTCAAGCCAGGCAAGCCCGGGCAGCTCATCGGGTGGCCCCACCATCAACCACCAGCGTAGCCGCCCGTTCACTACGCCCGCTGCGCGAAGCCTACCCGTTGCCGGGTCGTCACACCATAAAGAGACAGGCATGCCGCACCACGCTTCCACCTGCGCCAGCCAATCATTGACCAGCTGGCTATCCGCTAGCTGCCAACGGGTGCAGCTTGCCATCGGAATGCGCGCCCAGTAGTCGCTGCGACACCAGGGCGATGGTTGCGTATCCAACTCGTTGGCTAGCAGCAGCGTCGCCTGCCAAGCAATGGGGAGTTTACTCACCGCCACCGCCCCCTGCTTGGCTTCCGGCTGCCCGGAGAGCGGGTCGGTATAGCCTTTAATCAGTGCACCGCTGCGACCCTGCTTGGTAAAGCAGTCGGTCCAGTGCATCGGCACGAACACTTCGCCTAGGCGCTGGGCGTTGGAAACCCGCACCCGCCCACGGTACTCCCCGGCGGCAGCGGTCAACTTAGCCAAGCCTTGATCCGTAACGCCTGCCTGGGCAGCATCGTCTGGGTGCAGCTCAATGAACGGCTCGGCGCGGTGGTTCATCAAACGCGGCGAACGGGCGGTACGCGTCATGGTGTGCCACTGATCCCGCACGCGGCCGGTATTCAAGCGCAGCGGGTAGTCGTCGCTCAGCGGCTGTACCGGTGGGCGCGGAGTAATCGGCAACAGTTTGGCTCGGCCATTCGCTGTAGCAAACCGGCCATCTTCGAACAGCCTTGCCGTTCCACGGGGTGCCTGCTGAGTAACGGGCCACTGGATCGGTGCGAGCGCATCATAAGCCGCTTGGCCCAGGCCTGCCAGCCCTGAGATATCGAACAGCCGCTGGGTATCGCCGCTATTCTCATAGCCAGAGAGGCGTGCGTGCTCATCGAAAATCTCCCACGGATGGGTGTAATCGAAGGCTTCCCCCACGCCCAAGCGTTTTGCCACTTCACAGAGTATCCACCAGTCGTGCTTCGCTTCGCCGGGGGGAGGCAGCATCCCCCGCTGGCGGGAAATTCGCCGCTCTGAGTTGGTCACCGTGCCATCTTTCTCCGACCAACCCGACGCGGGCAGCACGATATCCGCAAAAGGCAGCAGGTCGGTATTGGCGACGCACTCCGAGACAATTACCAGCGGGCATTTTGCCAGCGCGCGGCGCACTTTCTCCCCATCCGGCATGCTCACCGCCGGATTGGTCGCCATCACCCACAGGGCGGTAATCTCACCACGCTCGATGGCATCAAAGAGCTCTACCGCCTTGTAACCCGGGGCGTCAGGCAGTGCCGGGGTTAAGTGCTCAGTAGCCCAAAAGCGGCTGACTAATTCACGAGCGCCCGGCGTGTGGTAATCCATATGCGCCGCCAGTTGATTGGCCAACCCACCCACTTCGCGCCCGCCCATGGCGTTGGGCTGGCCGGTGATTGAAAACGGCCCCGCCCCCGGCAAACCGATTTTCCCGCCCGCTAGGTGGCAGTTGATAATCGCGTTGCACTTATCGGTACCGCTGGAGGATTGATTCACCCCCTGGGAGTAGAGCGTGACCACGTGCAGCTGGCTGGCAAACCAGTAGTAGAAGGTTTCCAGGCGTTCAGGGTCCACATCACACTCGCGGGCGACGGCTTCCACGCTGCCTGCACTCTCTCCTGCACTCTCTCCTACACTCTGTCCTGAATTCTGCCGAGCGGCACTCAGCGCATCTTCCAGCCCTTCGGTGTGTCGCTCCAGGTAAACGCTATCTAGGCGCTGGTGGTCAGCCATCCACGCCAACAGCCCGTTAAACAGGTAAGCATCGCTGCCCGGTCGAATACCCAGATAAAGATCGGCAATTTCGCAGGTGTCAGTCACTCGGGGGTCGATCACCACGACCCGCATCAGCGGGTTGCGCTCTTTGGCCACCTTCAAACGCTGATAGAGCACCGGATGATTCCAGGCAAGGTTCGACCCTACCAGCACCACTAGCTCCGCCTCTTCTAGGTCTTCATAGCTGCAAGGCACCGCATCGGCACCAAAGGCGCGCTTGTAGCCCGCCACGGCAGACGCCATACAGAGCCGCGAGTTGGTATCCAGGTGAGGGGTGCCCAAAAAACCCTTAAACAGCTTGTTGGCAACGTAATAATCTTCAGTTAAGAGTTGCCCAGACAGATACGCCGCCACCGACTGCGGGCCGTGGGCGCTGCGCTGCGCCTGCAAGCGTTCGGCGGTGGCGTTGAGCGCCTGCTCCCAGGAGACCTCCTCGCCATCCACACGCGGCTTCAACAAGCGCCCCTGCTCGCCCAGGGTTTCATGCAGCGCGGTGCCTTTCACGCATAGGCGGCCATAGTTAGCTGGGTGCTCGCGGTCTCCTTCGACGGCGATGAGCTGCCCGTTCTCCAGCGTGGCGGTAACGCCGCAGCCAACGCCGCAGTAGGGGCAGGTGGTTCGGGCGAGCCGATTGGCCTGTGGCATGGCAGTTTCCTCCGGCGTTAAAACGCAAAAAGCGCCCAAGCCAGCCTCGAAAGAAGCCTGCCTGGACGCCGTTGTCTCAGGGGCACCGCTTACCGGGTGCCGTACTCATCAGTGATTTGCTGCAGTTAGTATTGTTCGACGCAATTAGTCGTTGTGATCGTTATGGGCAAAGACCCTGCACTGAGCCGTTATTGCTTGTTACCAGAATAACTGCAAACCCTGCGCCCACGCTGCTCTAAAACCATTAAAGCATTTAATAAACAATTACTTAAAAACGCACCCTGCATTTCTACCACTCGCCAAAGGAATGCCCTTTGTCGAATAAGCGGTTGAAGAGAGTGCATTAACCGCCGCTTAAGCACCAAAGTAGGGCAAGCCTAGCTAACCATAAGCGGCCTGCCGCCTCTTCAAAAACGCTTAATACCCTGATTAGACTGCGTTTAATTCAACTGCAGCAAAAGCTGGCGGGCTTTTTGCTCACCGTAAGGTAAGACAGTTCGGCAGCCAACGGCGGTTGCTGTGCGTTATCAAAGATGCCAACGGGCAACGACGCCCCTGACACTCCTCCTTGAGAGGCCTGTGTCAGGGGCGTTTTTTATTTGCTGAACCTTATGTTTCAACCACATATGCTTCAACCACAGGAGCTACCTATGGAAACCGCTTCCCGGTGCTCACCGAACGAACATCTCGTCATTATCGGTAACGGCATGGCTTGCCACCGACTACTTGAAGCGCTGGTTAACCATCCGCAGCGCCCCCGCCGTATCACAGTTGTGGGTGAGGAGCCGGTACCTGCCTATAACCGCATTTTGCTCTCTCCTTTACTGGCGGGCGAACTGGCCCCCGAGGCGCTCACTCTGCAAGACGCCTCCTGGTACGCTGATAACAACATCACACTGACGCTTGGCGACCGCGTGACCGCCATTGACCGCGAACGCCGCCTGCTCATCACGCATCGCGGCGACACCCTGCACTATGACCACTTGGTGCTGGCCACTGGCTCGCGCCCCACGCTGCCAGCGGTGCCTGGCATCACGCTTGACGGTGTTCACACGTTTCGTGACCTGCGCGATGCCGACGCCTTAGAAGCTATTGCCCAACAAGGCGGCAACGCCGTGGTGATTGGCGGCGGCTTACTTGGATTGGAAGCCGCTGAAGGGCTGCGCAAACGGGGCGGTAGCGCGCTCACCGTCAGCGTTTTGCAGCGCAGCGAGCGGTTGATGAACCGCCAGCTAGACACCACCGCCGCCCAATTGCTGGAAGCCACGCTGCGCGAGCGCGGCATCTCCATTGAAACCGGCGCATCGCTGGCTGCCTTGGTAGATAACGGCCACGGGCGGGTGCAGTCGGTCACGCTAAGCGATGGTCGAAAGCTACCTGCCGACAGCGTGGTTGTGGCGGCGGGCATTACCCCCAATGCGGAGCTAGGCCAGCAAAGCGGGCTTATGTACGAGCGCGCCATTGTAGTGGATGGGCACCTCACCACCTCAGACGACCACATTTATGCGCTGGGCGAATGCTGCCAATTCGAGCAGCACACTTACGGGCTGGTGGAGCCAATTTGGCGACAGGTAGCAGTGCTGGCCTCCGTGCTGTGTGGTGAACACCCAGCGGCGTATCAAGAAGCCCCCACGGCCACCAAACTCAAGGTCAGCGGAGTGAGCCTGTTTGCCTTTGGCCCCACCGAGGCCGCCGCCAAGTACGAAGAGCTTCGTTATCAAGACCCGGAAACCGGCGACTACTGCCGCCTGCTGCTCCATCAAGGCCGCCTTATCGGCGCGGTGCTGTATGGCGATACCCGCCACGGCCCCTGGTATTTCGAGCAGGCGCTGGCCGCGACCGACTTAACCGCGTGCCGCCACCTGCTGCTGTTTGGCGCAACCGATGCCCAAACAGCGCTCGATAGCCATTTCGACAACCCTCTCGACACCCTGTCCTCCCCTTTATCTCTCACCCGTGAGGCGGCTTAGCTATGGTGAATCACACAATGTCTACTCCAACCACGTCTTCCAACACGCAAAAGCTGATCATTGTGGGTAACGGCATGGTCGGCCACCATTTTGCCGAGCAGCTCGTAGAAAGCGGCGCGCTGGCGGGGTTTGAGGTGACGATTTTTGGCGAAGAGCGCCACCGCGCCTACGATCGCGTGCACTTATCCGAGTACCTTAGCGGCCGCGATGCGGAGTCACTGGCGCTGTGCGATGGCGATTACTACCACACCCACGGCATTCAACTACGCAGCGGCGAAGCGGTCACCGCGATTGACCGCGAACAGCAGCTGGTGGTGACCGAACAGGGCCACTACGCCTATGACCAGCTCGTGCTGGCCACCGGCTCTTTTCCCTTTGTGCCGCCCATTCCCGGCAACGACAGCGAAGGCTGCTTGGTCTACCGTACGTTGGATGACTTGGATGCCATTCAGGCAGCGGCCAAAAACGCCACCAACGGCGTGGTGGTCGGTGGCGGTTTGCTCGGTTTGGAAGCCGCCAACGCGCTGCGCGGACTGAACCTGGACACCGCCGTGGTGGAGTTCGCCCCGCGCCTGATGCCCATGCAGGTAGATAGCGAAGGCGGCGAGCTGCTGAAAGAGAAAATCGAAGCTCTCGGCGTTCAGGTACTCACCGAACGGGCCACCCAGCGTATCGAACCCGGCGACACCAGCCGCCTGCTGATGGTCTTCCAAGACGACAAAGTGCTGGAAACCGACCTGATCGTCTTTTCCGCCGGTATTCGCCCCCAGGATACGCTCGCCCGGGAGTGCGGCTTGACCATTGGCGAGCGCGGCGGCGTGGTGATCGATGACCAGTGCCGCACCAACGACCCGAATATCCTCGCCATCGGCGAGGTAGCGCTGTGGAATCAGAGTATCTTTGGGCTCGTGGCACCTGGCTACCAAATGGCCAAAACGGCCGTCGCCACGCTGACGGGGGGCGATACCTGTTTTAGCGGTGCCGATATGAGCACCAAACTAAAACTGCTGGGCGTGGATGTCGGTTCTATTGGCGATGCCCACGGCAACCAAAACCCTGGCGCCCGCATGTTCCGCTACCTGGACCCTCTCACCCAGGTCTACCGCAAGCTGGTCGTCACCAGCGACGGTAAGAAGCTGCTGGGGGCCATGCTGGTGGGCGATAACAGTGTCTACGACACGCTGTTGCAGTACTACGCCAACGGCATCGAGCTGCCTAAGGAACCCGCATCGCTCATTCTGCCCCAACAAAGCGGTGCTGCCCCGGCGCTGGGGCCGGATGCCTTGCCGGAAACGGCGATGATCTGCTCCTGCCACAACGTGACGAAAGGCAGCATCTGCAGCGCCATCGACGCGGGCGCGACTGACCTTGGCAGCGTTAAAGGCGCGACCAAAGCCAGCACCGGCTGCGGCGGCTGTGCGGCGCTGCTCAAAAGCGTGGTGGATCACGAATTGGAGGCCCGCGGCGTCGAAGTGGATAAATCGATCTGCGAGCACTTCGCCCATACCCGCCAGGGGCTTTACGACATCGTGCGTGTCGAAGGCATCAAGACATTCAGCGAGCTAATGGAACAGCACGGCAATGCCGAGACGCATCGCCTCGGCTGCGATATCTGCAAACCGGCGGTGGCCTCGATTCTCGCCTCCTGCTTCAACGAACCGATTACCGATGCCGCCCACGTGCCGCTGCAGGACACCAACGACACCTTCATGGCCAATATGCAGAAAAACGGCACCTACTCGGTGGTGCCGCGCATTGCGGGCGGTGAAATTACCCCCGACAAGCTAGTGGTGCTAGGGCAAGTGGCCCAGAAGTACCAGCTCTACACCAAGATTACCGGTGGCCAGCGCATTGACCTGTTCGGCGCGCGGTTAGAAGACCTGCCGGCCATTTGGGGCGAACTGATTGAAGCGGGCTTTGAGACCGGCCACGCCTACGGTAAGTCGCTGCGCACGGTGAAATCCTGTGTAGGCAGCACCTGGTGTCGCTACGGCGTACAGGACAGCGTCGGCATGGCGATTCAGTTAGAGAACCGTTACAAGGGCCTGCGCGCACCGCACAAGATCAAGTTCGGAGTTTCCGGCTGTACCCGCGAGTGCGCCGAAGCGCAGAGCAAAGACATTGGCATTATCGCCACCGAAAACGGCTGGAACCTCTACGTGTGCGGCAACGGCGGCATGCGCCCCCGCCATGCAGAACTCTTCGCCACCGATTTGGATGACGAGCAGCTCTACCGCACCATTGACCGTTTTCTGATGTTCTATGTGCGCACCGCCGACCGTTTGCAGCGCACCTCGGTATGGCGGGAAAACCTGGAAGGCGGCCTGGACTACCTGAAAGAGGTGATTCTGGAAGATAGCCTGGGTATCAGTGATGAGCTGGAGCGCCAAATGCAGCACGTGGTGGATAGCTACCAGTGCGAGTGGGCCAACGCCATCAGCGACCCGGAAAAGCTCAAGCGTTTTAGAAGTTTCGTGAACGATGCACGGCCCGACCCTTCCATCATCATGACTTCCGAGCGCGGCCAGCTACGCCCTGCTTAACCCAGTGACCACCGAATCGAGGACGACCATGACCGCCACCGCACTTAAACCGACGAACCGCAACGACACTTGGCAGCCGCTCTGCACCAGAGCAGACCTCGTGGCCTTTTCCGGCGTCGCCGCATGGCTGGCTACCTCGGCAGGCCCTGCCCAAGTGGCGCTGTTCTATTTGCCCGGCCACGCGCAAGAGCTCTATGCCCTGGATCACTTCGATCCTTTCTCAAAGGCCTATGTGATTGCCCGCGGTATCATCGGCGATATCAAAGGCAGCCCCGTGGTGGCCTCTCCGATCTACAAACAGCACTTCCGCCTGGAAGATGGCCAATGCCTGGAGGAGGATGAGGTACAGCTACGCACTTGGCGCGTCGCCTTCAAAGGCGATGAAGTATGGGTGGAAGGCTAGCCGAACGCTTGCTTCTACAACGCCACCTGCAATGCAAACAGCCGCGCCGCCTATCCAGGCGGCGCGGCTGTTTGAGAGTGAATGCTACTTATTGATCCAGAAACCGAATCAGCGCCTGATTGAACGCCTCAGGGTGAGTCGCGTTAAGCCCGTGCGGGCCACCCTCGATCACCTCTAGCGAAGCGTTGGGCAGCAGCTCGATGGCGCGTTTGCCGCTCACTTCCAGCGGTACGATGCCGTCTGAATCCCCATGAAGGACCAGCGTCGGAAGGTCGATCTTGGGTAAATCCTTGCGGAAGTCGGTGTAGCTAAACGCTTTGATACAGTCGTAGGTCGCTTTGGGCGAGGCGAACGCCGCGATATCGCGATGATAGAGCCGATTCGGTTCGCTAATCAGGTCGCTCTTGTCATTGGCGGTAAAGAAGCTTTTGGTAAAGTCATCCAAGAAGGCGATGCGGTCACCCTTTACGCCTTCCAGGAACTGGTTAATCGTGGCATCGTCTAGACCGCCTTCCGGGTTATCGTCGGTTTTATACAGATACGGCGGCACCGCCGCTGCCAACACCGCTTTATTAACACGCTCGGTGCCGTAGCTCGACAAATAGCGCGCGACTTCGCCGCCGCCCATGGAGAAGCCCACCAGGGTCGCGTCGTTGAGATCCAGCGCGTCCAGCAGTTTTTTTAGGTCAGAGGCGAGGGTATCGTAGTCATAACCGCCATCCGCTTGGGTCGAACGGCCAAAACCACGGCGGTCATAGGTCACCACCTTGTAGCCCGCATCCACCAGCGCAGGCACCTGCTTCTCCCAAGAGCGGCCGCTCAGTGGCCAACCGTGAATCAGTACGACTGGTTTACCTGCCCCGTGAACCTCGTAATAAATCTCAACCGGTGTGCCCTGCTCCGTCCCTGCATTCAGAAATGGCATCGCATCAACCTCCTGGTCTGGCGTTTACGGAAAACGTCATTCAAGGCTAGTACAACGCTTTCCCGGTTGCCAAATAGCTCTGCGAGGCGTTCATTCAGCGGTATCATCAGGGCAAAGTTGCTATGCTTGCCAGCCTCTTGATTCGGTAGGCATGGGAGCCATACGTTCGTGAAGACAGAATCCAGTACGTTAGCCTTTTCCGCCTTCATGGCGCTGCTCATTGGCTGTGCCGGTATCGTGGCCACCCTGGCCTCGAACTCACAGGCCATCCTATTGGATGGCTTGTTCAATCTTATCTACTTTAGCGTAGCGCTGGTGACCATCAAGGTCAGCAAGCTTGCCAGCCGCCCGGATAGTGAGTCGTACCCCTTTGGCTACAGCTACTTCGAGTCGCTGGTTAATTTATGCAAAGGTTTGCTGATTTTGGGGGTATCGATCTTCGCGCTTGTGGATGCCGTAGCGGCGCTGCTGACTGGCGGGCGGGAAATTTCAGCGGGGCTTGCGGTGATTTATGCGCTGTTTGCGACCGCCGCCTGCTCGCTGACCGCCTGGGTCATGCATCGCAGCCAGCGCCATGTCAGTAGCCCCTTGGTCGCCGCCGACAAACTAAACTGGCTGGTCAACAGCGTGATTTCAGGGGCCGTACTGGCGGCTTTTTGCTTAGTGATGCTTTTTGAACGCTTCGGCTGGCAAGCTGTTTTGCCCTATGTGGATTCTGTGTTGGTGATTGCAGTGGTGGTGCTCTGCCTGGGGGTGCCCGTACGTATGGCGTCGCAAGCGTTAAGAGAGCTGCTCAACAAAACCCCGGAAGAAGCCGTCGCTGAACCGGTGCGCCAAGCCGTCGCCCGTGGCCTTGCCGACATCGATACTCTGGAAGTGCGCGTGCGTATGGTGCGCCCCGGCCGCCTGCTTTACGTCATCGTCCACGTGGTACTCCCCAAAGACCTCCCAGAGGCGACACTGGCAAACCAAGACGCGCTGCGTCAGCGCATCGATGAAGAAGTGCGCCGCTACTACTCGCCGGTGGTATGCGACGTGGTGTTCACCGCTGACAACCGCTGGGCAGCGCCCTCTTGTGGGCTGCTGGTGGAGAAATCCGCTAGCTAACCCCTGACACGTAAAGAGCGGCTCGAAGGCCGCTCTTTACTCGCTTACCGGTCTACCGGTTTCTCTTCTTTTACCGGCCACACATCCTCATCCACCAACTCTGGGTTTTTGAGTATCGCGGGGTCGAACAGCGGCTCCTCGATGCCCTGGCGACGCTGGCGCTCGTAATCCTTCAACACCGAGACCGCAATCGGGGCCATCAATAAAATGGCAAACAGGTTGGTGGTGGCCATTAGCCCCATGGCTAGGTCGGCAAAATCCCAGACCACGCTGAGTTCGGCAACGGAGCCCAGCAATACCATGGCGAGGATAATGATCTTAAACACACCGACCGCTTTTTTGGCGTGGCGGCGGAACAGGTATTCAATGTTCACTGACGAGAACGAGAAGTTCGCCAGAATGGAGGTAAAGGCAAAGAACAGAATCGCGATGGCGATAAAGATCTCACCAAAGCTCCCCAGGTGGTCCACCATGGCATCTTGGGTGAGCTGGATCCCTTCGATGCTCTCCCCCGGCGACTCGGACAGCAGCCGCTCGTACACACCGGAGAGCAGAATCACCACCGCTGTGCAGCTACAAATCACGATGGTATCGACAAAGACACCAAAGGATTGCACCAGCCCTTGAGCCGCTGGGTGCTTCACGGTGGCCTGGGCGGCTGCGTTCGGGGTCGAGCCCATACCCGCCTCATTGGAAAACAACCCCCGCTTGATGCCGTTTTCCATGGCGGCTTTAATGGCGTAACCCGCCGCGCCACCTACCGCCGGGCCTAAGCCAAAGGCGCTCATCACGATCAGCGACAGCATGTCGGGCACGGCGGAGAGGTTGGCAAACAGAATCCATAGCGCCACCAGCAGATAGGCAATCGCCATCACCGGCACAATCTTCTCGGCCGTACGTGCTACCGATTTCAGGCCGCCATAGATGACAAAGCCTGCCAACACGGCAATGACCACGCCGCTCATCCAGTTAGGAACACCAAACGCACCGTTCATGCCCTGGGCAATGGTATTGGATTGCGCCGCGTTGAATGCCAGCCCGTAGGCAATGATCAAGAACACCGCGAACAATGACCCCAACCAGCGCCAGCCCAGGCAACGCTCTATATAGAACGCCGGACCACCGCGAAAGACGCCATCTTCATGGCGGTGCTTATACACCTGCGCCAACGTCGATTCGATAAACGACGTTGCAAACCCTAATAGCGCGGTCACCCACATCCAAAAGATCGCCCCAGGGCCACCAATCCACAGCGCCAAAGCGACCCCCGCCAAATTACCGGTACCGACCCGTGCGGCCATGGAAGTCGCGAACGCCTGAAAGCCACTGATGCCGTCACCTGCGCCGCGTGCGGTAAAGGTCACATACGCCATGTGTCGAAACAGACGAAACTGCATACCACGCGTCATGATGGTGAACAGCAGGCCAGCACCAAGCAGCAGGTAAACAAGAATGTAGCTCCAGATAAAGTTGCTGACGGGCATCATGACCGCATATAAACCATCACGAAGTGGCCCTAGCACTGTTTCTAATATTTCCATCGCCTATCACTCCCTGTGGTTGTATGAGCAACTGTTATCGTCACAGGTAGGAGTGTAGCTAGGTTATAGGGCAGCGCGTTATTTCAGCCCTTATTCGCCCACCGTGACCACCCAATCAGGCCGAAACAGCGGCGGCGAAAACTCCTCCGGATAACCGCCCGGATTGGCGATGACGCGCGTGCCGCTGTGTCGTGTATCCACCGGTTCGTGAACGTGGCCGTGAATCCAAAGATCCATCTTGCCCATCAGTTGCGGGAGGTGGGAGGCAAAGGCGGGCGAGAGCGCGTCACCTATGTACTGCTCGGGAATGCAACCGTGCAGTGGTGCATGATGGCTCACCACGACGCGGGGGCCATCGAAAGGTTGTTGAAGCTCGCGACTCAACCACTCTAGCGCCTCACGGTGGATATCTTGGCTGGCTTGGGGCGTGAACACTTGGCCAGGTGCCGTGGTAATAATGCGAAAATCGGGCATGTAGCGCAGCGCTTTCGCTTCGGTCTCTAATGGATTGCGGGTGGGGTCGTCGGCATAGAGCGCAAAATCTGTCCAGAGCGTCGTGCCGTAAAAGCGTACTCCGCCAATGGTCACGCTGCGATTATCTAGCAGCTCAATATCATACCGAGCAGCTTCTAGCGCTAGCTCTTGGCGCAGCAGCGGCATGCAGGTGCCGTAGAACTCATGGTTGCCCGGCACGTAGAGAATCGGCAGGTCGGGAAACTGCTGCCGTGCCCATGCCAGCCCTTCTGCTCTGCGATGAATATCCCCTGCCAACACCACCACATCCGCCTCGGCAGGCGGCAGTTCGCGGTGTCCGTCAAAATGCTCTAAATGAAGATCGGATAAGACTCTTAAACGCATAGAACGTCTCTCATGGTGCTGACTTGGACTTGGGCTTAAGCCGTTAATAGGCAAGGCGAGCGATAAATTGGCGGGCAAACTCGACCACCACGGCTTCGGCTTCCCGGTGAGGAATATGACCGATACCGGGCAGCATTTCGCAGTGAGCGGGGCCTTGGGTATAGCGGGCAATACGCTCTGGCTGACGATGAGACCCGTACTCGTCTTTTTCGCCATGCAGCACGAGTGTCGGGCACTGTACCTGTTCAAGCGCCGGGATAAGTGACCACTCTGCAAACGCGGGGCTTAGCCATGTTTCCACCCAGGCGTTGAGTACCCAGCGGGCTTTGTCGCCGTGGTACTTGGCCAGTTTGGCGAACTGTTCCGGCGCCTGAAAAGCCGCTTGTGCCTCTTCGATACCGCGCCTTGTGCGCGTTTCGTTAAATGCTTGGGCGGCGATGGTGATAAGCCCCTGGCACTGAGTTGCATAACGCCCAGCGCAATGTACGGCCATACAGCCACCCACGCTGTGCCCTAGGGCAATAAAGCGCGTGATCTGATAGGCCTGGCAAAGCGCTGCAAAGCTACCGGTAGGTTCATCGTCAATAAAGCTCAGTGGTAGCGGTGTTGCGCTGGCATCGGAATGGCCAAATCCTAGCCGGTCATAGGCAATCACCGGCTGGCGCGTGGCGGTACATAGCGCCGCGGGAAAACTGCGCCAGAGTTCTACACAGCCTAGAGAATCATGAAACAGCACAATCGGGACATCCGAGCGTGGATTATTTGGCTGCCACCTACGGGTAAAGAGGCAAACGCCGGGAGCGCTTACCCAGCGGTCTTGATAGTGAATAGCGGGCATTGATGTCATCGCATGGCTCTTAATGTTGTTAGTGTGTAATGAGCTCACAGCCAACATAGCATGTAGTACGCCGCTAACGTTTTAAGAAGTTGCTTTTAAGCGGCAGCACCACCCAACTAGCCAAGGTGAACGCTTTATCACTAAGCATCGCCATGCTGTGTATCTCTTGAGCACGTCGTCCTCAACGAAATGCTGCACCGCAACAAAAAGAGACTATACTGGTAAGGTTGTCCCACAGGAGGACCATGTGATGACAATCTCAAAGGCAATCCCAGCACGTAATGATGAAGTGCTCGCGTTTTGGCAATGTCAGGCGCAGTGGCAGCGCGCCGCCAATGACGCACTCGCAAACTTTTACTGCTAACGAGCGTTTTGCTCGACTGTTATATCCCCTATAGACGAAAAGATAACACCCCAAGCCGACACCCTCTGTCGGCTTTTTTGTATTATGAAAATCTTTTCCATTCAACAAGCTAGGAAGAAGCAGCGCTTCTTTGTCCCGTTTTGTAAGCTATTTCTTACACGCCATGGCATATCACTTACATCTTTTGGACTAGCCACGCCTTGCTAAAGCGCCTAATATTCATATCACAGCTAATTTACTGCATCGCACAACGCAAGCTGTGTATAACAAAAATGATCCCTTTACCTCTGCACCAGGAGTCTTCGCCATGCAAAATGCCTCTACTCAACACCCGGCCATGGAAGTCGATGTTATGGAAGTCTGGGCAAAGCGTGCGCAGCAGCAGCGCGCTGCCTTTGATGCCCTAGCGGCGTATATGCGTCAGCAGTAAACAGCGTCGAGCGCCCCGGCAGGTTTGAAACCGTCAACCGCCGGGGCCGCCTTGTTAGCCCCAGCCGCCCTCTTCCTCCGGCTGCTCGACTAATTGAGTCAAATAGGTGTCTTGCAAAATATACATGCGCTTTACATCACGGTATTTCCCGTTGATGAAGAACTCCTGCACCAAGTGCCCCTCTTCAATAAATCCACTCTCTTCATACAGATGAATGGCTTTGACGTTCTGCACCGCCACAATCAAATAAACCTTGTGAAGGTTTAAAATCGTAAATGAGTAGTGCAACGCCTGACGGATCAGTGAACGGGCAAACCCTTTCCCCTGATGCTCTGGGGTAATGATAATTTGAAACTCGGCGCTGCGGTGGATGTAGTCAATCTCAATGAGCTCCACCAAGCCAATGGCTCGGCCCGCGCTGTCTTCGGCAACAAAGCGCCGTTCTGCATTATCGTGAATATGCTTGTTATACAGCTCTTCGAGTTCATCAAACGACTCGTAAGGCTCTTCAAACCAGTACGACATGATGCTCTGGTTGTTATTAAGTTCGTGGACAAAGCGCAGGTCGTTGCGCTCTAGGGCACGAAGTGACAGGGCGGGGATCATGGGGAAACACTCACTTATCAATCACACAATGCTGAATAGTCGTCAAACGACGAGCGCCTGCTGGCGCTCACCGATAAAGCAGGTCGCCAACAGATCTTCATAGTGTAGCGCCTTCCCCGCTCAGTAATAGACCACCACTAGCGCTGAAAGGAGAACAGCGCGCTGAGCGGATGCTGGCGACCTTCAATGAGCGCCCGTAGCAGTTGAGCGCCTATCATGCTGTAGGTAATGCCATTCCCCCCGTAGGCCATGGCAAAGTGCACCCGAGGCCCTAGCGCCTCATGAGGCCCGAAATAGGGTAAACCATCGTCCGTTTCCGCAAAGGTGCCGCCCCAACAAAACGTCGGGTTGATCTTTAAACCCGGCCAGAGCGCTTCTACCTTTGCGGCCAGCGTCTGGGCTTTTTCCATCACACGCGCATCCCGGCGCTCCGGAATATCTTCCTCATCATCTTCACCGCCGATGAGCAGCCGCCCATCCTGGGTAGAGCGTAGGTAGAGATATGGACGCGCCGACTCCCACACCAGTGTATGGCTTAGCTTGCCCAGCACATCAAGATGCAACGGGTCAGTGACAAACGCGTAGCTGCTGCGATTTTCGGCTACCTGTTCAGGCAACCACGACTGGCTCTCATAACCCGCTGCGATAATCACCTGTTGGCAGCGCAGCGTCGCTCCGTTGCGCAAGATAATCTCGACGCCTTCGGCGTTCGGCTCAAGCCGCTCGACCTGTGTGCGATCAAACACACCTCCGCCACGCCGTACCACATTCTCCAGCAGATGATACGCCATACGGTAAGGGTCGATGCTGGCGGCCAGCGAGGAAAGAATCGCCCCTGGGGCTGAAAAACCGTAGTCGGATTCAAGCGCACGCTGGTCAAGCCAGGCAACATCAAAGCCAAAGCGCTTGCGCATCGCAAGCTCCGCTTTTAGGGCCGCCACATCTCCGTCATGACTGGCAAAATAGAGGCTCTGCTGACGGCTAAACGCCACATTGCCAAGTTCCGCGGCGAGTCGCTCCAGCGAATGAATCGCTTCGGCACAGCTACGATAAGCCATCACCGCATTGCCCTCCCCGTACTGCTCGGCCAAATGGACCATGTGGGTATCAATTTCGTACTGCAGCAGCGCCGTACTGGCGGCAGAGCTGCCCCACCCTACGTCCCTGCGTTCAAGTACCACCACTTGATGACCGTGGCGACTAAGCTCGTCGGCAATTAACGCCCCTGTAATACCGCCACCGATAATCACCGTTTCCGTTTGGTGGTCATGGGTAAGCTGCGGGAAAGCCGTTAACAGACCATTTTTTACCGTCCAAAACGGGTAACCACTTTTAAGATCCATCTCATCGCCTATAGGCAAGCTTATCGATAATTAAATTGGATATAGAAAAATATCTCTTGACTGGCAGCACTAAAGATCGACCGACCGTTTCTTAAACACCACATTATCAATCTCAATCTTTATCAATAAACATTTTAGCTTAAAATAGAAATCTAGATAGCACAGCAGAAACTCAAATGATTTGCTAAAAAATGAGAGGCTAACAAATAAACATGTAGGGAGCCATGCATAAAAGGTCAGGCTAAGCCATCAATACAAAGTACTTATTAGATATTGTTGACCATGATGACAACTCTAGTCCGATGGCGTCGTGGTGCCTCGTAAACACGAGCCAGTTAGTGGATTTTGCCTATTTACAATGACTGGCATTCAGTAGTTGTGCGCTGGCTTTCTCCAGCATGCTGCTAATCTCAATGGCATTCTGTGAGCTGAATACTTGCCCACCGGTCTGTTCTGCCAAGCAATTTGAGAGGCCGCCTTTAGTAACATCGACGACGTTAATTGTGAGTCGTGGCTGATCTTGGGCAATCTCTGCGGCTACTTGGCACGGGTCTTGTTCGCAACCGTCGGTTCCATCGACAAACGCGATAATGGTGGCATCCCGCTCCCGGCCATCCACTAAACCGGCTGCGGCCACCAAGCTTTCGGCAAGGGGGGTACCATCATAAGCATGTAACGACTGGATACCGGCAATCAGCTGCTCCCGTTGATCCCGACTGAATATGCCTTGTTTGACCGGAACCCCACAGCCTGCATAGGTAATGAGCCCAGTATCAATATCCGGATGAAGCTGGTTAATAATATGAGATACAGAATCCTTGGCGACCTCTAGTCGAGAGGTTCCTGTCTCCAATGATAAGAGACGTTCATTGCCCATATTACGCAGCATCATCTGACGGAACTCAGACAAGCCGAAATACCACTCTTCGTCCTCCTGTGTTGCTGCAATATTGATATTCATCGAACCGGACGTGTCAAAAATCAACACAAACTCTGGCGGCAAGCCCTTCTCATCCTCACGGCAAGCATAAGGCACGGAGCCCACACCGTTCCCAAATCCGCTGGGCCAGTAGCGATCCAAAGGCCAAAGTAGATACAGCAGCCACCCTAGCGCAAGAAGCAGAAGCAGCGGCAACAACCACAGTAGCGGCCTGAACGACCTGCGACGTGACGCCGCTGCCACCGGGGCAGCGGGTGTCGCTATCGGAGCAACCGGCCTAGGCGCTGGAGCCTGCGTAACGCTGGGCGCAGCCGCTTTCACCATTCCAGCTCCCCAGCGAATTACTACTGGTTCGCCATTGAGGCTATAGAGGTGCTTTTTTTCAGCGGGGCCAATCAAGGTTCGCAAGCTTTCGCCAGCGTCCGTATCACCGCGCCTTACCAGTTCATCGGCTAGGCGTACTAGGCTCTGCTGGCGTTGCTCATAACGCTCTAACAAGAGAGATTGCTCGTCTCTTGTTAATGTATCAAACGCTAGCGGCTGTCCCGGCAGTTCCGTCCACCACTCCAACGTATCCCCCTGACCGTTACGCGGTAGGGCGAACATATTGCCGATGCTAGGAGGAAAGTGGCGATGAATTAGCGCCACTTTAGCCTGATAGCTTTCAAAGGTGCCGCCCAGCATTACTTGGGAATCACGCAGAATCCGTTGCATTGTTAAGCGTCCGCCTTATTCGTAGCCCAGGCTTTGCTGAAGGCGGCTTACCTGCTGCTCAAGCTCTGCCAAACGTGCCCTTTTGGCCTCCATCTCAGCTTCATCACGGGCTGGCGCTTGATTCGCGTGCAACTGCTGCTCAATGTCATTTAGACGATGCTGAAGCCCGAGTTCCTCACCGGTACGCGCTTGCAAGCGGGTTAGGAGTGTTTGCAGGGAGCTATTAAGCGCTTGCTGCTTTTCCTGCTGTACACTCAGCTCTTCGCGGGTCGCCTGCTGCTGGGCTCTAATATCTCTATAGACTTGATGAAACAGGGCATTTTCTTCTTGATCCAGACGAACCTGCTGCTCGCGCTGCTCAACCTGGGCACGGTAGGCTCCAGATGTATCACAAGAGAGTTTTGCCACAAGGCTCGCATCACGATTATAGGGATCGCACTGTTCCGGTGTGGTCGCACAACCGGCCAGCAGCACCATGCTGCTGGCAATCATTATGGTTTTAGTCATCATGGCGTTATTCATAATGTGTCGGTCGACCCCTTAGCCCAGAGTGATCGCAGAGCGCATGTTGTAGAGTTCATCCACTTCTTGCTGTAGCGCCAGCACTTGCTGGTTCATGAGATCAATATCCTGCTCGATACGTACCATTTCTGCAGGACTGGCTTCGGCGCGTTCTGCAGCAGCAACTTCTTGATAACCGTCTGCTTTCTTGCGCATATTGGCCAGTTCACGGCGCAAAATATCAATATTGCTATCAATCGCGGCTAACTCACGTTCAGCGGCAGCCTGATCTAATTGCTGGGCTGCCATGTCCGTTTGAATGCGCTCAATACGCGCCTTATCTTCCTCCATCACCTCACGCGCTGTTTCAGTACGTGCGATGACATTACGGGTATCGGCTTGAATATCCGCACTCATTGCCTCTAAGCGCTCGCTGGTATTGGCGTATTCACTGCGACGTTGATCCAGATAAAAGTTGGCCCCCATCGCAACGCCACACGCCCCTAACCCTGCAATAATCATGCACTGAGTGCGGTTGCCTGGATTGGTGATAGCACATCCCAACATGCCTGCGGCAGCACCTGCAGCGCAGGCTTGATAGCCTGAACGGCTAAAAAACTTGGCGTCATTGCCCTGGGTTAACCGCGGATCTGCAGCCGCGCCATTACCGTTACCGGATAGCATTGAGCTTCCCGTCGTGACACAGCCGCTGAGCACTAGCAGACTGCCCGCCACTGCCGACATCATGAGTGCTTTTTTCCAACCTAGCGTGTTGCTCGTAAATGAAATGCGCTTGCTTTGCATAGTACGTTCCCTTGCGTTTTTTAATTAGCCATGGCTTTACAGTTTTCCAGCCAGGCATCGGTGGAGATATGTTGCTGTTGCAGGTAATCGCGCTGGTTTTCCCAGTGCGTGTGTAAATAAGGTTTAAGTTGGGTGAGCTGACGATTACGGGTAATGATTTCTTCAAATACGGCAACTTGCTCTTCGAGCAAGCTTTCCCCGTAAAGCGTGGCTGATTCAACCAAACTACTGGCGTAGTAACGGCTTAATGCCTGTAATCTCGCATCTTGTTCTTCTAAACGCTGTTGGCGCATGCCGCAGCTTGCATCTGCATTGCCAGATTCGCAGTTAATTTGGTAATTATTGTGGAGAAAATCGAGGAAAACGCCGTCATCCTCTAGCTTGGTGCAGAGAAAGCTTCCCAGGTTAAGACTGGCGCGCACGGCTAAGTTACGCGCTTCTTCTTGACGCTGATTACTGGCTCTTAGCTGGTTTTCTAAGTCGCGTAACTGCTCTTGTAATGCAGTGTCTTCAAGCTCGGACGCCAAACTGTTCAGTTGTTCAACTGTTCCAGGGGTTTCTTGAGGCGCATCACTCGTCTCTAGGTCTGCCCCCAGCTCTTGCCAACTGGCTTCAATCGCAGCAATTCGATCCCGCGAGGTCAAGGTAGGCGCCACCAGGGACAGGCGAAAACCTACTTGTCCACTTTGGGCTTGGCCGCTGTCGCGGTAATACGGTTCTTCGCCGCGCAGTGCTGTGCGAATATCACTCTGGGGTGTTAAATAGCTGCCCCCGCGTACAACGAATCCCCCCGCCTGCCCATGCTGTCGATCTAATTTATTGAGGCGAAACGGCTCGAACATCATTTCACCCGCATTACCCAACATATCATGCAGCCCCAACGGATTAGGGTGCAGTAAACCGGCTAGTTGCAGCTGTCCGTTAGCGGACTGCGGGCCTGCAAACCACTCATGACCGTTTAAGCCCTCTGGCATTGGGTATCGGCTATCGCGAAACTCGGCAGCATCGACTTCTAATCCTCCACGGGCGGCATACTCCCACTCAATTTCAGTAGGCAACCGCACAAACCCCAACACGCCATCCTCTTGAGGCAAGAC
The DNA here is from genome assembly GCF_046536035.1 of Halomonas sp. SIMBA_159. NCBI lineage: Bacteria > Pseudomonadati > Pseudomonadota > Gammaproteobacteria > Oceanospirillales > Halomonadaceae > Halomonas > Halomonas sp. SIMBA_159. Next base: position 111,681 of record NZ_JAWJBT010000008.1, on the reverse strand, counting down.
ATCTTCGCGGTTCTCACGCAGCCACAGGTTGTAGCGATCCGCTGCCGCCGTTGCATCGAACCAACTCACTGATACCACCGGCAAGCGCAAGCGCGTCGACGGTGACGGGCACTCCTCCCCCATCAAAGCTTCATACTGCAACTGCGTCATTTCGTACTTGGCCAGCAAGTAGTAGCGCGATACCCCTTCGCTCTCACTGAAGTTACCGGAAACGTAAGAGGGGCGGCGCTGCTCGACATACCCCCAACCAGTACCGTCCTGCCCGATATTAATGGGGTAATCATCCAGCGGTCCCGTAGCGGGAATATGCACTTTGCGAAACACCATGGCGCCATCACAAGGCATCGGCAAAATGACGTCGTCTTCTTGGGGCATGGGGTTATACAACCGCTCCTCCCATTCGGCTGAGGCAGTGCCTACCTGAACAAGCAATACAGCCGCGCACCCAGCACGACGCCACCAGTGTCGGGAAACATTTTTAAGAGATTTACAATTCACGCAGACTCTCCGCAGGTTCAATACTGAAAGCACGCAGCATGCCGATAAACGCCACTACGAGGGCAACCAACAACGCCAACAAAAGGGCCATCACGCCGTGCATAAAGGTGATCCGGCAGACAACGTTTCCGGTTGTCGTGCTCATTGCCAAGGCCTGGTTGAATATCTGGCTTCCCAGCCCATAGAGCGCAAGCCCAACCCCGTAAGCTGCCAGTGTTAGCGTGCTGGCCTGCAAGACGATATATCCCGCGATGGCCGGACGATCGAAACCCAATAGGCGAAGCACGGCTAAATCCTTGCGCTTACGGTCAATGTTGGCCAAAAAAGCCCCTAGCATTGACGCTAAACAGCCCACCAGCGCAGTGCTCGCAATGACCCCAAACACAAGCCCCAGCACATGGTTGATAGCCTTGACGTTCTCGATCTCAGCGAGGCGGCTAGCCGTGTCGATATGCTGCGCATTCAACCACTGCTCCAGCTCGGCCACTTGATCGATGTCAGCGGCGTAAAGGCGAGCACGGGCAAAATGCGTTTCCCGCTCGCCTCGCTCCTCACCCGTATCGACACCAACGCCATCAACACGGTAGCCATCGCGAAAATCTTCAAGAGCAATCAGCAGCGGTAGTGCGACAAAGGCAGCCGGTCGAGGAAAGACATCCGCGGGTAAAATACCTTTCACAATGACAGATTGCTGGCCACGCTCTGCTCGGCCACCCAGACGACGGCTGACAAACAAGCTCAGCTGTTCATCGACGCCCACATTTAAACGACGTGCAGCCGACTCACTCAGCACCACCGCTTGGCCTTGAAGGGGGGCAGAAAGCGAAAGGGATGCCAGCAGAGGATCGCCTGCCGCTGTGGGAATAATTTCGGCGTTATCCACAAAGTGGCGGCGATCCCGCACTAAGTCTGCCTGGGTATTGAGTGAGCGTGTCATGCCAATCGCAAAGCCCACCTCAGAGCGGTTACGCAGTCGTTCAAGCCAGTCGGCATCATAACGACCGCTGGAAATCATACGAATTTCCAAGTTGCGAGGGTCGTTAAGTAGCTCTGACTGTAATTGGCTGACAACCCCATGCTTAAGCCCGAACAGCAATAATAAGGGCGCAATCACGGCAACCAGCGCCGCCGCAATACACATCGAAACCTTGCGGTCATGCCAGAGGTCTTTTAGTGCTAACGATGCCAGCAGTCGAAAACGCTCAGTCGCGGGGTTCAAAGACGGTCTCCCCTTTTACCGTGATGGCATCGAAACGCGCCAAACCGAATGTCTGAACGAGATCCCAGTCGTGGGAGACGACTAGTGCAGCGAGCTGTAGCTCTTCCACCACGTCCATAAATAGCGCAAAGAGTCCATGTGCGCTGTGAGGATCTAAGGCAGCCGTGGGTTCATCAGCCAGCAACAGCTGTGGCTCGTGAGCCAGTGCGCGCACAAAGGCGACCCGTTGGCGCTCGCCAATGGAAAGCATGGCCGGACGTTTATCCATCAGCGGCGTTAACCCCAGGCGTTTGACCGCTTGCGTAATACGCTCGCTTTCGCGGGGTAGCCCCTGCAAACGGCGCGGCAGGGCAATATTGTCAGCCACATTTAAGAACGGCAGTAACCCGCCGCTTTGCAGCACAAACCCTAGGTCACGCGCACGAAGCTTTGCCAGTTCACCTTGCTCGTTATTACGCCAAAGCATGGCAACGTCTTGCTGCGATTTTCCCAGCATAAAATGCTCAAGCTTGCTTGGTGCCAGCAGCAGCCCCACCGCTTCTAATAAGGTGCTTTTACCACACCCACTAGGGCCAGTAATCGCCAGGCATTCCCCTGGCGACAAGCATAACTCTGGCAAGCGTATTTTATGTGCTTGCGTGCCCAGACCACGCTGAACCACCATGTCCTGTATTGCCAACATCCTGTTGTCTACCTTAAGTGGTTTTGCCGGTATCAGGGCATCATTTCAAGAGGAACAGGATAGACGTCGTCGCGTGGGTCACTGCCTTCGGCAAGCGAAACCCAACGGTCGACATCTTCGTTATAGCGTTGATAGTGGCGCAGCTTAATACTTAGATTACGAATGAAGCGTTCCTGGGATAACCCATCCCAGCTTTTCCAGGTGGCTTCATCTAAGTTGAGCACTTCGCTCTGATAAGGCAGGTCTTCCAGATACTCTCCCATCAACCCCAAATCGGCCAGCTGCGTGGCTTCGCTTTGCTGCAGCTGATTAGGGTCGGTGCCCATGGCCGCTGCCACCGAACGCAGTCGATCAAACATGTCGGTGGGTGAAATCAAGCCCTGGTTGGCAGCATCCAAAATCTGTGCGACGACATCACTAAGATCGCTCAACTGGGACTTAGTCAGCAGCACTCGCACGTCGGTACTGGGCCGGTTTTGCTGTACTAAGTCGCGGTCGCTAATCCAGGCCTGGAAGACCGGTGGGGCGACACTCCCCGTCTGCTGGCCAAGGTAAGCAAGCTGCATAGCGTGGCCAATAAGGCTTGCATCTTCCAGCAGGCGCTGCTGATCAGGGTCAGTCTCATCAGGATCAGGCTGTTGCGCGTTTAAAGCACTGCCGATAGCACCATCGCCAAGGTAGGCGGCTCGCACTTGGGAGGTGATGGCCTCGGCCAAGGCATCCACCTTAGCGCCGAACGCGTCGACATCCCCCGCTTCCACCGGATAGTACAAAGAGGTATTGGTACCCGCATAGGTCGAAAGGTTAGCGTATTGCGCCTCCGCCCTGGCATGGTCGTTAAAGCGCTCACCACTCGCGGTTTTCAAGTGAAGCGTGTAAATCGCCACCCCCGGATTGGCAGCCTCGAGCCGCACTTGGTCAGCACTTAACCCGGTAGAAGAGCGCTCGTTATCACCTTCAATGGCGCTGGCATCGGTAATCAACACGATATAGCGAGCGCCATATTGGCTCCAATCCACTTCATCGATGGCCTGCATTACTCCGGCGTAAGCATCTTCTTCGAAACCCGGCGTGGAGACATTGGCTTCATGGAGCTTGTCCATGCGCTCCATCAAGTCTTCCCTGCCTTGAACGTCCATCGGGTTGGCATACATGCGGCTGATGTACTCGAGCTCAGGCACACTTTCCACGCTGTCACGATAAGATACCAAGCCAAATTTCACCTGCTGATCGAGGTTTTCCGCCTCGATTCGATCAAGTATCTTGCTTACTGCCTCGCGCGTACGCTCGATATACGGCCCCATGGAAATCGTCGAGTCGATGACGAATACGACGCCTGCGTTGAACTCACGCAGCTGACTAGCTGGCGTATCTCCGGCAGGGTCCGTTTCAGCACCAGCAGGGTCTGGCTCCCCCGCTTTACTCACTGACGCCACGTTCAATAAGCGTGTGCGAAAGCCAGCTTCGGTAAAAACCTCTTCACCTTCGAGTATGGGCAACAAGTAAAACTGTTCCTGAAGATCGACAAAGTACTCCGGCTCCCGTGCCAGAACGGCAGGCACCTCCTCCTCACGATCCAAGGCAGCATGCAAAGGAACGACCTGACTGGATGGCTCGTATTCATCGAGAATGTTTTGGAGGTCATTTCGCTCACGGAAGAACAGCAGGCGCTGACGGTTTGCCGGATTGGTGAATGCCAGCGTTAGCTGCATTTTCCACTCGACGCTACAGTCCGCCGGTAACCAGCCGCTCGTTTCACCATAGCTATCCGGGCCGACTTTCAGCCATTCACGCCCATCAATATCGCTGCGGTCATAAACATAGAAACGGGTAAACGCGGGCTGCAGTTCGCCACCGGCTCCCGCTGTTGGCGTTAACTCACACCCGGGTGTCGTCAAGACACGCTGGTACAGCGTTTGCTTGCCTTCCTGCAGCAGCGGCCGTGGGTCGGCAAACGCTTCAGTGGCACCCAGCCCCATGCCTGATAAGGTAACTGTCGAACACACTAAGATCGCAAGCGTTTTACGGATCATCCGCCCAACTCCTCAAAACGTGCCTGTGCTTCACTATTTTCAGGCTCAATATCGAGGACGATCTGGTACCAATAGCCCGCGGTTTCCGCATCGGCTGCGCTAAAGCAGGTGCTTGCCTGGTGATAGGCCGGGTCGTATTCACGCGCATAGGCCAGTGCAATGGTGGCATCACCAGCGATAGCACGGTTGGCGTATAGCCGCCGCGCTATTCCGCAGTGATTGGCATCGCGTGCGGCTTCGATCACTGTCAGCAGTGCTTCTGAAGTCATGTCTGCTTGGGAACAGCCTTGAACAAATGTCAGCTCATCCTGCTCACCTAGCGCTTCTACCGAGCATGCCATTGCCGGGCCAGCCAATGATTCAGCACTGTTTTCATCAGCACTTGCATCGGCACTGGTATCAATCGTTTCGTCAATGCTCTCTTGTACGCTTTCTTCAGAGGAAGCTTCGGTTTCTTCTTCACTAATGTCGCTGTCTTCTTCCTCGGTGCTCTCTTGGGTGACCGGTTCGGCTCCTACACTATTGGCATTATTGCTGAACCAATACCAGGCACCGAATGCCACGGCGGCAAGAAGCAATAGCCCGAGCAGTAAAAACAGCAACGGCCCCCGTTTGCTTGTTTGAGACGGGGGGGCCGCCACCGGTGCAGGTTCAGGGGCGGGCTCAGGCTCATGCTCAGGTGGCACTTTTACTTCAGGTTCTGGCACTGGTGCCGGGTCGGGCGTTTTTTCCACAACAGAAGGTGAATGCAGCGCAGTATTAGAACCCGCAGACGGCATAGAACCCGCAGCACTAGACGGCATCAGGCCGCGTGCTAGCCGTATCACCCCTTGGGCTTGTACTCCCTGAGCATCCTGCAGTGTCAGCTGATATTGGGTAGATCCAGAGAGTTCCAACAAAGGGTCAATAATCGTGCCGTCGAGTACTACCTGGAGAAACTCGCCACCAGCTTCTTCCAGGCTCGCCACGTCAAACGAATGTGGTTTGGTACTCCAGGTTTTGCCTGGGTGCAGAAACTGTTGATCCTGGCTCTCTTGAATCGTCAGTTGCAGTGTCGTTGTTGCTCCTTCCCATCCCTTGAGCAGTAAACGGCCTTGCCCCGGCGTACCGGATTCCAGCGGACGCAGTTCAACCCGCATGGGTCACCTCCGGTTGGCGAAACGTTGACAGTACAGCACCCAGGCGCTCGTTTTGTTCCATGGTAATTTCCCGTCCGGCGGTATGGCCCGCATTTTCCTGCGTCACGATACAAAGTCCTGAAAGCCAGTCGGCCAAGTAAAGTACGGCTTGATTAACCGGTTGAGGTGCTAGATGTGGCAGCTCACCCGGCAAAATGGGGGAGTTTGGCAAAAACAACTTTTCTTTTTTACCCGCTAGGCTGTTAGGACGCTGGTCAACCGGCACATTCTGATACCCCAGCCAAGCAATAAAGTCGCGCAGCACTAGCTGGGCGGCTAAAACTTGACGCTCTACCAACTGATCACGTTTAGCACTACTTTGGGCACGTCTAAGAAGCGCTTGGTCTAAACGCTGCTGTAGCTCCATACGATTAGCGGCTGTGATCAGCTCGTCGGTCAGCGACTCAACCACGGCTTTTTCTAACCCCAACAGTTGAAGCAACGCCTGCCGCCCGGGTATTTCTCGCAAATGAGCCACCCACGCCTGGAAAACCTTGCGCGCGAAGCGGTGATCCGCACCTTGCAACACTGGCGCGTTATTGGCAGCAGGAGCGGCCGCGGCATCATCATCAAACGGAGAGCCAGCCGAGAAGGGGTCATCATTCAGGCTAAAACCGCTATTGCAGTAGAGGCTATCGGCCTGTTTGGCTTCTTCGTTATTCGCTTCGCCTTCTGCGGCTGGCACTCCATCTTCTTCACTGTCGCTCAAGTACAGGTCGCGGACTGCTTGCTGGGGTAGTTCCAGCTGGTGCTGCAACTCACCCAGGGTTGCCAGGCGTTGCCCCAGGCTTTGCCACAACAGCTTGGCGGCCTCGCGCTTTTTAGCCACTTCGCCGCTGCCATCGGTGTGATGAAGAGGAGCCAAGCGTTTTTCAACCAAGCTGGCCAGTGTTTCCGTTAACTGCTTTTCGATACTGGCCAGCTTAAAATCCAAGGTGGCGATACGGCCCAAGTACTGGCTAATACGCTTGATGCCGCCATCGTTAAGCGCCAGCATCGCCTCCCAAGCCTCTCCAGGCGCATGCACATGTTTTTTAACGCTGGCATTCTCCGCAAAGGTAGAAGCCATGCGTACAAGAGGCGTTGCACAGTCAGCGTTAATACTTAGCTCTTCGTTATCACGGCTATCCAGGAAAGGAACGGGGAGCCGCGGCTTGCGCACTAAAAAGGTATTATTGAAGGGTTCTCCCGGCGCCCACTGGCTCATCCAGTCGTACTGACCAAAGCGCTCCAACAGGGTCATCTTAATTAACCCTTCCCACCCTTCGCGCAGCTGGCTTTCCGTCAGGTTCAACGCGCCACTGATACGCTTATCAAACATCGTCAGCGTCCAGATTAGCCCCGGTGCTTTACCCGCGCGGTCTTGGCTGCTGACGCCTTGGGTCTTTTCAATCCAGCGCGTTAACACCGGGCCAACCGAGGTCACGTCACTTTGTTTATCCGAGCTCGTACACACCACCAGGGCATTCATTTCCTGGCTGTCTGTATAGCGTTCAAATAGGTAGGCCACCTTGCCGCGCAATACTAGCTGAGAAACAGGATTACCCCCTTCGCTACTGGCTTGACTGGCAGCTTCGGTAACGCTCTTCAGGCTGAGGCGGCCGCGATAGCCGGGGAAATCCAGCAGGTCGACTTTTTCAACGTGAGGGTCTTGGGTTGGCTCAATCAGCGGGAACGTTAGCTCTGCCGTCAACGCGGCTAACTGGGCTACCGATACCGCTACCGCTTGGCCGGGCGCTTCCTGCATTACCGGGCGCACCTCCAAGCTATGGTCATCGACACTCCCTAAACGCTCGAGAATATCCACGTTCATAATGCTGTCACGCTGGCTGTAGCCCTCGCCTTCGGGGGTCACGAGACACGTCAGCGGCGCATAAACGGTAGGGGCGTTGCCAAGGCGGCGCAGGGTGGACGCCAACTGCACATAGAGGCGAGTAAGCTCTTCTTGCTCGCCCCACAGCAGGGAAAACAGATCAGCACGCTGTTCGCAGGAGAGGCGCGGCGCTAATTTGAGAACCCGCGGCCAATAGCGCGCTTCCAGCTTGCTAATCGATTTTTTAAAGCTACCCGTGAGGTAGTCCCATAATGACACTACATCATCACCGCTTAACCCTGACTGTGTATCTGCGGCAATGTCGACGCCTTCGAACGGTCTGAGAATACGCTCGATACGCGCTTCATCTAGCTCATAGTGCAATTGTTCATGATCGAAATCGTTGAACCATGCATTGGCCAAAATCTTCGCAACCTCAACCTCACGAAATAGGCGAAGCTCTACCGGGGTATCGGCCGGCCCGCTAGTGGCCGTGCGACTGAAGCGGGTCACTAGTCCCGTCGCTTCTTTCCCTCCGCCAACAGGATTCACGTGCTCAATGAAGTCAAGACGCTTACCACCGTAATCGGTTTCCAGCTTGCCGTTGTGCCCCGCAGCCAGTGCCGAAATCAGGTACGACTTACCCGCTTGTGAAAGCCCAAAAAAACCGATGGTCATGGGAGTGCCTGCAGCACGCCCCAGGCTAGATGCCAGATTGCGCGATTTGTGCAATTCCAGGATCAAATTATCAGCTTCACTGTCCAGGCGCGGGGCATTGCCACGCACGTTTTCGATCCACTCGATGGCCTGACCGGCACCGGCGTGCACAGCTTCCCAGCCTTGGCCCAGTTGGTGTTGTTTAGCCGTCAGATTGCTCATTTGCGCTTCACACTCCCGCTGTCAAGCCAATAATTGGAATCCCCTAGACCCGCATCAATCATGGTATTGAGCTGAAGATCAATATCTGATTTGCTAAATGGCCTTTTGGTATTGGAACTAACTCGGCTAACTTTTAGCTCATCACTGATCAGGCCGGCTTTGTCTTTTTTATCGACGACTTTAAGTTCCACTTCGACCACCGGCTGGCTGCCGTTTCCATCATTCACCGCGGCTTTTCTGTAATTATCCTTGCCATCCTGAGTCAGCTCTAAGGTATAGAGCGGTGAGGCTACCCAGCGCTCGGCATCCAACTGACGGTAACCAAGTCGCACAATGCCCCCGCGCAGCTGTACTTTTGGCGCGTCGTCTTCTGGCAGCTCAATCGCCGTGCCGTTTTCATTGGCTTTGATGTCACGATAAACCACGTCATCGCTCTTCATGACGTTGTTGTTATCAATCGAGCCTAGGTGGCGAATGAGTGAATACGGCTTTAGCTCCTGGGTACGGAAGTAAAAGCTGGGTAAGTCTAACTGATCACACAACAGGCACAGCATGGCACCGACCGCCGCGGTACTCTTAGGGTCATCGATCTCGCCATTGCAATGGAAGGGGTACCAGTTACCGGTGCGATAGTTCTGCATAGGCAAAATACGCCCTGGGGGCAGCGGCAACATCTTGCGTAAAAACGCTTGGATACCGGGTAGCCGTGACGGACGACCCGTTAGCAGCAACATGTCGCAGCTATATTGATGGATCACCTCACACAGGGCGCCAAGAGTCTTGCCAATGTTAATGCCATCGCCCAGGAAGGCTTTGTGAACGAGAGGCAAGTTAAACGTTATGGGTGTATCCATTAGCTCAAACGATGAGGCGTTACTGTTTTTCACGTCACGTCGTACGGCTCCATGCACATACTCTCTAACCGCCTCGCTTGCCGCGTGATCTCCTAAGAGCTCTCGGTACGTGGCGGTGATAATGTGCGGATTCTCCTCGCTTTCTTTTTCTTGAGGATCAAACTTTTCGTAGTAGCTCAGTAGCTTCAACCCCAGTGGTGTGAAGACCTGCAAATTGAGCTGCTGACGTAATACTTGGTTCTGAGCACTCAGGCTTTCCCCACCTAACAGCTGCGACATCATGGCATCTGGAGAAGATACCCCTGCCCGCCGGAGCGCCTCCTCAAAGCTTTTCAGTATGAAGGTCTGGATGACATCAAGCAGAATGTCATCCCCGGCAATACGAAAGCCGTCTCGAAAGCGTTGATCGGGCACGATATGCACATTACTGCTGTTGCCACCCCCTTGATCTCTCGCAATACGATAATCAGTGATCACTAAATCAGTAGTGCCCCCACCGATATCAATACTGGCAAGGGTTATACGGTCGCGCTGCTGTTTTTCTGGGCGTGATAATGTATCGAAAAACTCTTCAGGATGGCCTGCAAAGTTTTCGTTGATTTCGGTATACAGGTACACCAGCTGACCGCAGGTGGCCTCGTCCCACTCCACTCGAATCTGTGGCAAAGGGGGGATCGGTGGAGCTGCCTCAAGCTGCTCAGGTTCCCCAAATGGGTCATCCTCACCTTGATACCACCCCATACCCTGCCAAATCAGCCCCACCGCTTCACGCATACGCTCATCCAGGATGCTGCGCTCTGCAAGCGGCATAGCCGGGGGCACCGTCAAAATAATGGAGCGTAGGCGGCGAGGAACATCAATATTGCCCTGGCGAGAGCGCTGGGCCGGGCTATTGATCTGCATCAACGCCTGTGCCAGCACCTCCGAAAGCATGAAGGTCATCAAAGAGCTGCGGGAGTAGTGCGGCTTGAAGACCGGCAAATCATCCTCTTCACCATCACGCATCACCGCATAGATCGCTTTACCGCGCTCATTGATAAGGTTCGAAAAAGGAGCGGCCGTGGCGAAGGGTTCTTTATCCGCTTTTACATAAGCACTATTAAAACGCCAGCCATGCGTATAGCGGCTGCCGTCCCACAAATAACGCTTAGGGCTTGACAGCCCAGTGGAGCCTTCGGTACCGCGACGGCGACTAGCCAGACGACCCGCTTCCCCGCCTACTCTTGCGATGGTGGGCCAGCGAAAAGCATCATGGCGGCCGCTTTTAACCGAAAGGTGGTCTTTACCGAAGAAGGTTTGAGAAAACTCGACACGGCTTTCAAAAGGTTCGTTGTAAACGTACTCTGGATCGACTAAATCACGTAGTTCCAGCACATAGTTCTGCTTTAATCCAGAGCCCGACTGCTCGTGGTGTTCAATTAAAATACCGCACGTGCGCGAGTTCCCTACATCCAGAACAAGATCTACATCTATAGGCGTTTTCTGGCTGGCGTCTTTTCCTACCAAGCGAACTTCTGGCACGCGTACCTTGGGCTTTCGCTGCGTGCGCTCGGCGGGAATCGGTTTCCATAACAGACTCAGTAGGTTCAAATAGTGCGCCTGAGGATGCAGCGCCTTAATGTCATCCTCCAGCTCGTTCTGATCCATTTCAGGATGACCTTCCCGATATAGATCGTTGAGCCACTCTTTAACCCACGCCAAGTCCATGAACCAACCCATTTCATGGGGGGTTAAAGCAAGCTTGAACAACTCTCCCGAACGCACATCTTCTTCGTTGGGCGCTAAGTACGCGGTACCCTCACGTTTGGGCATACTCCGCGTATCAAACGCGAGCGTTAAGCGGTGGGTATGGCCATCAACATCGGGGGTGTCTAGCGCAACCAAGCGCAGGCGCGCCCAGTTGCTGGGCCCCTCATCAAAACGGTGCGGCGGCATGTGTCGAAAAAACGGTATCGGCACCCATTGGCGATCCAACAACGCCAAGCTCGACTCCATATCCATATCGAGATACGGCTTATTCACCCGCTCAACTTTGTTAGGTTCCGGCTCATAAAAAGTGGTGCCATCTTCCTCATTAGTGAGCAGGCGTACCAAGAGGTCATCCGCCAATTTGGCAAACTCACCGCCGGTTTCCTTACGAGGCTCAAGCGTCAGGGCAAAATCTAGAAACTGAACGCCGGTGTCGTTGATCAACGGCACAACGTCTTGGAACTGAGTAACTTCAGGCAACATGTCGCAACTCTTCTTTCAACTATTCCGCAGTTATTCGTTGTCTTTCCACATTTGCATGGGAAAGGTCTCGTTGGCGTAGCTGACAGCACAGTCGGCCATGTCAGTGGCACCCTGCTCGCAAAGCACTTGGGGCATATCGTAAAGGCTGCCATCTTCACAGCTTGCCTGACCCTGACTTTGGATTGAAAGTGCGCCCCCCTGCATTGCCGCATCGATTGGGCCTGTGCAGGTAACCCCACCTTGACGTAACTGCACCTGCCCCCTGCCCTCTTCAAATTCATACGAGACACGTAATGGACGTCCTGTCTCGCTATCCATGACGCCCGCTGCACGCCAGTTACCATTTAGAAACTCAGCGGGGCCATCCGCCGCCTGAGAAGGAATCGTAAGCGGCTCAAACGATGCCGGTGGAGTATCCGGTAACATTTCTTGCCCCAGCTCAGGTGGCGCCATCGGCGTTTCGGGCTGATTGTCGGGTAGCTCACTTACCGGCCCTTCGCCCTCAGGCAGCGATGGCGTTTCAGGCATACCGGCTTCCGGCTTGCCTACGTCAGCAGCACCACTATTATTCACACCACTACTAGACCCTCCCCGCCATCGCGGGCTGGAAAGATCAGGCATGGAAAACGCCGGAAAACGCAGATCGGGTATCGTAGGCATACGTAAATTGCTCACGCCCACGTCAGGTGCTTGAAAGTCAGGTGTTTGCACATTGCCAGTACCAACGCCAGGCAAGTTGGCGTTGGGCGTGCAACTGCGCAGCCCAAAGAAACCCAGAAGAAGTAGCAACGGCAACAGGAGAGCTAACGGCCACCAACGTCGCCACCAGGGTCGTCGTTCTTCCAATACGGGGGCTGGTTCAACAGCAGTTTCAACCGATGGCGTTACCGCGAGCGGTATCGCAGGCTTCGGGATAGCAGTGGCTGCTGGAGCAGGATCCTGCGGATAAAGAAAATGTAAGGGGTCGGTAGACCGCTTGGCATCCGGATGTTCAAACCCCCAAAAGGTAAGTACCGGCGTGCCATTGACTAGATAAACGTAGTCTTGATCAGGAATTCGAATGACTTGTTTGAGTAATTTAGCAAGCACACCGCGATCATTATGGGCCCCATCTGCTTTGGCCATCGAAGCGTCACTGAAGCTTTTTAGAAAGGTTTCAAATTGACGTAACTCTTGCCGGGCGGGTGCTCGCTCTTCTTCACTGGCCGCACTCCACGGGATAACATCGCCTTCAATTGCGCTATACCAATCCAGAAGCTCACCCTGTTGATCGCTCTGGGGAATGGCGAGATAACGCTCCATATTCGGAAAGTCAGGCGCTTGAGACTTCCGTTTCAGTGATTCGCGTCGGATAGACTCACGAAGTTGATGAGCCGAGCGAAAGACAGGTTGCCCAGTCTCTCCTAATGCTGAGAACTGCTCACTTTTACCGCTGCGTAGTAATACGCCCTGCATACTAGAACCCTTGAAATTTTATTTTACATACAGAACGTGTAGACACTCGTTGAAGAATTATGCCACTTTCTCTAGCGTTAAAAGAGCGTATAACTGCATTCCAAAAAATGCTGTTTTAACTCATGAGAGTCAGTGCAGTTTGATGCTATTTTCGCGTTCTATTACTTAGATTATGAGTGACATTTTTTATAACTCCACGGACATTGAGCTTATGAGGACGACCACCCTACGCTGACCATGTTCCCATTAAATCAACCTCAAAAATCTAGCAAATAGTAACTAAATATTTTTAGTAAATAAATAGCCTTTTTCCTTGCAGGAGCTAGTAAAAATTTGGGTTCACCATACGCATAACATGGTTTTGAATTGTAACCACCTATCAGAATGTCAAAAAAAACCAATCTTTACAAAATGATAGATATGTCAAGAGAATAATAAAAATTGCTCTTCACTAACAATTTTATGCCTATAGGAGCTTGCCACACCCTAGAGGTAGGCAGTACAAAGCTGAATGACGCGCGTTGAGTAATGAGTATTCATTGCTGTATAAATTGCCCCCTGTCAGGGAAAAATCATATGATCGACTTACGTAGCGATACGGTGACACGCCCTACCGCCGCCATGCGAGACGCCATGATGTCAGCACCGCTGGGCGATGATGTGTGGGGCGACGACCCAACGGTGAATGCCTTTCAAGCCACGCTGGCCGAGCGAGCGGGTAAGGAAGCCGCGCTGTTATTCCCCAGCGGCACCCAGAGCAACCTGGTGGGATTGATGGCTCACTGTGAGCGAGGCGATGAATATATCGTGGGCCAGAGCGCCCACACCTATCGCTATGAAGGGGGCGGTGCCGCTGTGCTGGGCAGCATTCAGCCGCAGCCGATTGAAAACGCCCCAGACGGCAGCCTACCACTCGAAAAAATCGCCGCCGCCGTAAAAGCCGACGATTTTCACTTTGCTCACACCCGGCTCTTGGCGCTGGAAAACACCATTGGCGGCAAGGTACTGCCGACCGAATACGTTCAGCAGGCCACCGCGCTTGCACGCACACACGGGCTGGCCACTCACTTGGACGGCGCCCGGCTCTTCAATGCCGCTGTCGCAACGGACACCTCACTAAAACAGCTCTGTCAGCCCTTCGATAGCGTTTCACTGTGCTTTTCAAAAGGGTTAGGCACGCCGATGGGCTCGGCACTGGTGGGCTCTCAGGCATTGATCGACCGCGCTCGGCGCTGGCGTAAAGTAGTGGGAGGCGGAATGCGTCAAGCAGGCATTATTGCTGCCGCCTGCCAGCACGCGCTGGATCATCACGTAGCAGATTTGGCACACGATCACCGCCGTGCGGCCAGCTTGGCAGAAGGCTTGGCCGCCTTTCCCGCCATCGAGGTGACCTCACAGGCTACCAACATGGTGTTTGTGCAGATCGACAAAGCGCATATCGCGCCGCTGGCCGCTTGGCTTAAAGAGCATGGCGTGCTGATAGAGCTGCTCTACGCGACGCGTATGGTAGTGCATCGCGATATCAGCGACAGCGATATTGAACAGGTATTACATATCATCAAGCGCTACTTCGATCAGGCTTAACCGGGCGATTCGTCCCTTACAAAAGCGCCGAGCCAAGCGCGAGGTGCACCGTGATGGCGGCCATCATCAGGCCAATCAGCCCATCGATGGTGCGCCAAGCGCCGGGGCGAGAGAGCCAGGGCGACAGCGCCGCGCCGCCCCAGGCCAGCAAGCTAAACCAGAGAACCGACGCCGTTGACGCCCCGGCGACGAATACACCGGCGCTTTCCTGCTGGGCACCAATGGCGGGAATTAACAGCAGCGTATCGAGATAAACTTGCGGGTTAAGCACCGTGACTGCCAGCGTCGCCAGTAACACGCCGCGCAAGCTGCGCGCTTTGGCACTGTTGGCTTTTAAACCTTCGCGGCCGCTGGCAGCGCGCCATAGTGCTTGTGCGGCCAGCCAGCTCAAAAACAGCACGCCTACCCAACGCATGGCTTCCATGGCGTTGGGCATGGTGAGCAAAAACGCACTGGCACCAAACATACCCGCCGTGAGCAGGATGATGTCCGCGCTCATACACAGCCCCGCCGACCACCAGTGATACTCGCGACGAACGGCCAGCCCCAGCACATAGGCGTTCTGCGCCCCAATCGCCATGATGATACCGCCGCACACCACTAAGCCCGTTAGGTAGCTTTCCAACATCGCCGCTCGCCTTATGCTTGAGTTAAGAAGGCGCTAGAGTAAGGGAAGGCTCACATAACGAAAAATCATCTTGCTAATGGTGCATTAGCACAGCTTATACATACTTATATAAGTGCTTATAAGCGCCGTAGCCCCCACATAAAGTAGGCCCCACCGATCAGCGAAGCCACTAGGCCTGCGGGAATCTCATAAGGGAACATGATTTGTCGGCCTACCCAGTCGGCCAGCACCATCAACAGCATACCAATCAAGGCAGCGCCTACTAAGTGCTGGCGGGCGCGGGAGAAGCCCATTAGCCGAGCCATATGCGGGGCCAACAAGCCAATGAAGGAGAGCGGCCCCACCACTAGCGTGGCGCAGGCGGTAAGCAGAGCGACCAGCAGTAACAGCGCTAGGCGCGCACGGTTCAGACCAATGCCCAGCGAACGCGCTGTGGCGGTACCCAGCGGCATGATATCTAGCCAGCGGGTGAACGGCAGCGATACCAACGCAAGTCCCGCCGCAATACTGCCCACGAGCAGCGCGCTGCCTACATCCACGTAATAAGTAGAGCCTGCCAGCCAAGCAATAACCTGCTGGCCGCGCGGGTCACCGCCCGCCAGCAGCACGCTGCGCACCGCATCGAACAGCGCGCTAATCGCTACGCCGCTGAGCAGTAAACGCTCAGGCACAAAGCCACTCTTACGGTTGAGCGCTACCAGCACCAACAGCGTCGCCAACGCCCCCAGCGTTCCTATCGCTACCAGCATGGCATTGCTGGGGGCGGGGAGCAGGTAGATTCCTAAAATCAGCGCGATGGCGCAGCCACCACTGATACCCAGCACTTCGGGACTCGCCATAGGGTTGGCCGAAAGGCGCTGCAGAATAGTGCCCGCTATTGCCAGCATCAAACCGCTGGCCGCTGCCGCCATTACGCGCGGAAAGCGCCACTCGATCACGCCCCAATTCGTCGGGGCAATGATGCTCCAGCCGTTGGCACCCTGCCCCACTAAATGGCCCGCTACCATGGCCGCCAATAGCGCCAGCAGTAGCCCTATCGCCAACCGATGTGGCGCGGCGTGGCGCGTGATCGCCACGCCGGTTGCTTGGGGAGGACGGTCGCCCTGCAGTTTAAGGCGCGGAATTAACCACATCAGCAGCGGTGCGCCTAAGGCGCCCGTCACGGCCCCGGTGGGAATCAGCGTCGCCACCATGCCGGAAAAGCGCTGCAGTAATAGATCCGTGGTGGCCAGCAGCACGGCGCCTAATAACGTCGACCAGAGCAAGCGCGCACGCAGCGTGCGTGCTCCCGCCATACGCACGATATTGGGGGCCGCTAACCCAATAAAACCGATGATGCCCACCACGCTCACCACGCTACCGGTAATAAACACCGCCAGCCCTAACCCGGCAAAGCGCAAATGCTTCAGCGAAATCCCCAGGCTTTTGGCGCTGGCGTCATCTAACTCTAAAACCGCCAAAGGACGCAGCAACAGCCACGCCGCCAAGCCACAAATGGCCAGCCTAGGAGCCAGCGACGCCACGCCATCCCAACCATTTTGTGCCAGGGAGCCAGCACCCCAAATCAGCAGCCCCGCCAGGGTTTCATGGTTGAACAGCAGCAGGGCTGTAGAGAGCGCTCCCAGGTAAAGATTGACCACCAACCCCGCCAGCACCACCGCAATGGGTGCCAGCCCGCGCCGCCAAGAGAGTGCAAACACCAGCCCCATAGCGGCAGCGCCACCCAGCAGCGCAATCCATTCACCGCCTATCGCAAGCACGCCGGGGGCCAACAGCGTGGCTGCCATCAGCGCCAAGTTAGCGCCCGAGGCAACGCCCAAGGTAGTGGGCGATGCCAGCGGGTTGCGGAGTACTTGCTGCATCAGCACCCCAGCCAGCGCTAGACCGCCACCGGCTAATAGCGCAATGGTAAAACGCGGCCACCAAGCAAAGTGCAGCAGCAGCTCATCGACGTTATCGAGCGTGGGAAACAGCAGCGCCTGAACGCTCTGCGCGATACCGCCCTGCTGCTGAAGGCTCAGCACCAGCAGCACCATTAAGGGTAAACTTAGCAGTAAGCAGGTTTGAGCGGGGGAGCCGCCACGGCGCATCAGCCTCATGACAATATTCCGTCAGCGACGACAGCAGAGACACGGGCAGGCATTGTCATTGGCGTGACCTTGGCAAACGGAAGGAGTTGGAAAATACATCAAAGAACGAGATTCTAAATGATAAGTATTCACACTACAATCTTGCCCACCGTCCACTACCCATAAGCCTCATCGTTATGAAAGCAGCTCCCCACTCTGCCGCATTGTCTAACACCTGGTGCGATACGCCTGAACGTTACGGCCTCGTCAGCCGTCTACTGCACTGGCTCACTGCGCTGTTAGTACTTACTCAGTTTTTTGTCGTGGCTATGTGGCGAGTGTTCGGCGAAACGAGCGTGACGTTCATGCTGTCACGGTTAGCACCACATGGAGCGATCGGCTTGCTGCTCCTAATCATCACCTTGGTGCGTCTGGCATGGTGGTTCAGCCAGCGTGGCCAGCGCCCATCGCAGCCGCAAACGGTACGTGGCCGACTGGCTCGTAGCGTGCACGGTTTGTTTTATGTGTTGTTAGTGCTGATATCCAGTCTTGGGTTAATCAGGAACTACGCCGGCGGCTGGCCACTCAAGGTCTATGGCATTGAAGTGATTCCTGGTGCCGATAATGACATCCCAGCGCTTATGCTGCCTGCCGACCTGCTACACAGCCCTCTCTCTTGGCTACTGCTCCTGCTGGTGGCCGGTCATATCGTGATGGCCATCGCACACAAACGCCTGCCGCGAATAACAAAAGCAGCCCTCATCACGAAACATTTCTAAATGATAACTATTAACGATACAATGCGTTTTTCATTAGCGCGATGTCGGCTCGGCCAGGAGTGACGCATGTTTAACGTTCAGGGTGCTACCTTCTCCATTAACGGCAAGCCCCTTCTTCAGCCAATCCACCACTCCTTCGAAGAAGGCAAGGTGTATGGCCTGATTGGTCATAACGGCTCTGGCAAATCGACACTGATCAAGCTGCTAGCGCAACAACAGCCTGTCAGCGAGGGCGATATTCACTTTGATCAACGCCCTTTACAGGCGTGGGGCAACCGCGAGTTTGCACGCCAGGTCGCCTACCTGCCCCAGCATCTACCCAGCGCCGAAAACCTTACCGGCCGTGAACTAGTGGCGTTTGGGCGGTACCCCTGGCACGGCCTGCTGGGTCGACATAACCAAACAGACAAAGACGCGATTGAACGCGCCATTGCCCTCACCCACACGGAAGCCTTCGCCGACCGCTTGGTAGATACGCTTTCAGGCGGTGAACGCCAACGGGTGTGGCTCGCCATGCTGATCGCCCAAGGCAGCCGTTTTTTACTGCTGGATGAGCCGCTGGCAGCGCTGGATATCGCCCACCAAATGGAAGTGTTGGCGCTGATTCGTAAGCTATGCGACGAGCTAAATTTGGGCGTGATTATTGTGCTACACGATATCAATATGGCCTCGCGCTACTGCGATGAACTCATGGCGCTTCACAGCGGCCGCCTGCTGGCTCACGGCACGCCCGATGCCCTGATGCAAAACACCACGCTGGAAGCCATTTACGGGCTACCCATGCAGGTCATTCAGCACCCAAACGGTGGGCACCGCATTGCCGTGGCTCAATAATCGCCATTAGCGAGCGGTAGCCTGAAGAAGAGTCGTTCTCAATTAACTCTTCAACTGATAAGCATTATCGCTTATGCTGCCACCCTGCCCTCGTGCTCTTATCACGTCTTGGAGTTCGGTTATGCCTCTCGCCTTGCGCCAGCCCGACACCGCCATGCCACTTACGCTCGCTGATTGCTATCAGGGGCCGCTTGAGCACTTTACGCCGCCATTGATCGGTGGTGCAGTGCCGCATGGGGCGATCAAGGCATCTCGTTGGCGCAACGCTGCACTGCTCGAAGAAGATATGGCGCGCTACGCCAGCCGCTACCCCGGCGGAGATAAGCGAGCCATTGCCTCGCTCTGGTCGAAGTGGCACTTCAGCACCGTCACCATCCCCACGCTGACCGCTCATCTACTGCTGAACCGCGACCTACCCGTCGGGCTGGACGATCTTTATGTGATCCAAAATGAAGATGGCTGCGCTCAAGGGCTTTGGCTGCCCCATGAAGGCGAGCGCTTTACCACGCAGGACACCACCGAGCGCTTTACCACGCTCATTGAGCAGCACTGGGCACCGCTCATCGAGCGTCTATCGGCCATTTCCGGGGCTGCACCACGGGTGTTTTGGAGCAACGCTGGTGGCTACGTGGATTACTACGTCAATGCCCTGGCAGCGCATCCGTTGGTTAACCAAAAAGCCCTGGCCGCCACTCGCGCGCTGCTGGAATCGCGTACTCTGAACGGGCAGCGCAACCCGCTGTTTGAGCCAGTGCGCACTTACCAGCCCAGCGGTAGTGAAGAGGTCAAGCGGGTGCGCAAGCTCTGCTGCCTGCGCTACCTGCTCGATGAGTTTGACGTGTGCGGTAACTGCCCGCTGGAAGGCTGCGACCGCCAGGCGCGTCGCAAAGGATAAGCTGCTCATTACGAGCTGATCTGCGCCACTGCATCTTCACTGGCCTGTGCCCGCTGCTCACCCGTTAGCTCACTCAACTGCCCCTTGGACATCTCCAATAAGCGGTCCGCATGGACGAAGTAGCTATCGTCGTGGCTAATGGCAAACACGGTTTTGCCCATCGCTTTCAAGTGGGGTAACAGTTCACGGTAAAACAGCCGCCTGAACTGCGGGTCCTGGTCCGCCGCCCACTCATCCAGCAGCAAAATATCCCGCTCTTCGGCAATCGCCAGCAGCAGTGCCAAGCGCTTGCGCTGCCCTTGGGAGAGCTGCGTATTCACCACCCGGTCATCTTGCCATTCAAGCTTACGCTGCATCTGCAGCCGCTCAAGCCAGGTCGCGACCAGTACCGGGTCGGCCGCTTTGCCGCCCGGCCCCATGGCTTGGTCGAACTGGTGGAAATCGGTAAAGACGCTGGCAAAACGCGCCCGAAACGCAGCCCACTCTTGCGGGCTAAGTTTCTTGCCATCCACACTAATTTGGCCACTTTGCGGGCGATAAAGCCCTGAAAGCAGGCGCGCCAGCGTTGATTTACCGCTGCCGTTGCCGCCAATCAGAAATACCTGCTCGCCACGCGACAAAGTGAGATTGAGCGGCCCCACCTGAAAGCCTTCGCCCCCGGAGGACGGCGTGTAGCGATACACCACGTTGGTGAGCGTTAAGCGCTGCCAGCCGTGGAAACGATCTTCCACATCAAAGCCCGACTGGTACTCGGCCAGCTCCAGGCTTGCCAGTTTATCGAACGCCACCTGGGCGCTGATTAACGTGGGCCATGCGCCTACAGCCTGAATCAAAGGCGTGCGTAAAAACAGCAGAGTTAAAGCAAAGGTGGCCGCCACCGCCGGGCTTGCCCAGCCCAGCACGTTGGCCATAAAGAACACCACGCCAATGGCGCCAAGCATCATGATGTTGGACCAGTTATTGGCGCTGAGGTGGTAGGTGTCTGCGCGAATAATATGGTGGCGGTACGCTTTTGCGTTATCCGTGTAGGATTCATCAAAAAAGCGCCGCGCGCGGTCACGGTTAAGCGCCAGCTCTTTGCGGCCCTCTATCGCCGATTGATAATCCTTATAAAGCCGATCCTCGCTTTCGCGCACCTGATGAAAGTGGCGATACACCTTCGATACCAGCACCCAGCCAACGCCCATGGTGAAGGCCATCCACAGCACGGTGATCACCACCATCTGCGGCGAGAGCCACGCAAGGTACGCCACTGAGGCCAGCGTGAGTACCACGCCCTGCACCAGCTCAGGTAAGCGCACAAAACCAATAGTGATATTGCGCACATCGCTGGAGAGGCTTGCCAGCAGCGTGGCGTTTCCAAGCTGCTCTAGGCGTTCAATATCGGTATCCAGAATCCGCTTCACCAGCCGGGAGCGCAGATCAAAGACGAAGTAGTGGCCCAGTAAGGTAAGCGCTAGCTGCGTGCCCAGCGTGACCGCCAGCAGCAGCGCTAATAGCCCTAAAAATTGGGGCAATGCGGAGAGGGCACTGCCCGCTTCGATCAGCCGCTGGTTAATAAACGCAATCACACCCACCCCAAGCCCGGCACTCACCAGGCTTAGCGCCAGTGCACCTAAAAACGGCCAGCGGTAGTGACGAAATACCACCCGCAATAATTCCATGATGCATTCCCTTTACGCATAGGCGGTGAATTGTGACGCACTTGCCTGCCAAGTCAAACAAAGAGACTGATTTTCATTTACGCATCATAACCTGCATGTCTTTACTCGCCGTTGCGGTGTTGATTAACTGCCATTGCCAACAACGGAGAGAACGCCATGGTGGATTACAAATTACTGCATGCCCTGGCCACCGTGGTGGAGTGCGGCGGCTTTGAGCGGGCAGGCGATGTGATGGGCCTATCGCAATCGGCTATTTCGCAGCGAGTGAAAGCGCTAGAGATCCGCCTGGGCCAGCCGGTGCTGGTGCGCCATCCGACACTTTCCCCCACCCCTGCCGGCCAGCGATTACTTGCCCACTACCAGCAGGTGCAGCTCTTGGAGCGCGATCTACACGATGCCCTTCCCTCCTTAGAGAAAGCCGCGCCAAGGCTGCGCATTGCCGTGAATGCCGATAGCGTGGTGACCTGGTGGGCCGATGCCGTGGCGGATATCTGCCAATCGGAAGAGGTGCTGCTGGATTTGGTCATTGAAGACCAGGACGTAGGCTTAAAACGCCTGCGTGATGGCGATGTTGCCGCCTGCCTATGCGCCACCCCCCACCCAATTGCCGGTGCCCGCTGCTTACACGTGGGGGATATGCTTTATCAGCCACTAGCATCACCAAGCTATGCCGCACGCTTTTTTCCGGAAGGCCCGAACGCAGAGGCGTTTCAAAAAGCCCCCGCTATCGTCTTTGGCCCCCACGACCAGCTACAGCACCAGTTTTTGGCCCAGTGCGGCTACCAGGGGCACTTTCCCTACCATTTGTGCCCTTCGTCAGAGGGCTTCGTGCGTTTGGCCATGGCGGGCATTGGGTACGGCATGATTCCAAAGCGCCAAGCTGCTGAACAGTTGCAAGCAGGCCAACTGGTGAGTATCGCGCCGGGGCACGGATTAACCGTACCGCTCTACTGGCACTTTTGGCGGCACAGCGGGCAGCTGATTCAGCGGTTAACGGAAAGGCTGAACCATCTCACGCTTTAGCAGCATTCTCATCCGATGGGTGCAAAAGGAGGCTACACTCAGATTGGCTTTTTATGATCAACACCCGCTTATCGGGGATGATTAACAGCAAATAACTAACACCCACGTGAGTGTTCAGGGTCTCCTGAGCGGAGTAAAAAATCACAAAAGCGAACACTATGGATGCTCATTGTTGGTTAAAACGCTTTCTGCCCAGCCTACTGATCGGACTATTAAGTTGGTGCTCACCAGCGAGTGCTTTTAATACTCTGTCCATCACTCCCGAGCACGACCATTACTCGCTAAACGAGGTATCGCAGTTCTGGCATACAGATACACCACTCATGCTGCGCGATGTGCTGGCACAGGCGCCGAAGTTTCAACCGGTTGAAAGCGCGTCAGAGCTGCATTTTGGCTATACCCAAAGCAATACCTGGCTCGCGACTCGCCTGCATAACGCTTCACCGCGCCCGGCCACTTGGATGGTCAAATTCGAGTACCCCTTTTTAGATCATGTCACGCTGTACACCCTGCGCGAACAGTTCAGTGACGTACAGCATAGCGGGAGCGCAGTTCCTATTGCGGAGCGTGCGTTAGCCCATCGCCAAGCCGTGTTTCCCCTCTCGCTAGCTGGAGGGGAGACCGTCACGCTCTACAGCAACGTGGCGGCAGCAGGCAGTAAGGTCTTGAACTACAGCCTCATGACGCCGGAAGCGTTTTACACCCAAAATGATCGCCATAACTTTTGGCTCGCTACCTATTTCGGCATGCTGCTGGCCCTGAGTATGTACAACCTATTACTGTTTTTTGGCCTCAAAGAACGCGTGTTTCTTTACTACTCTCTGTTTGCCTTTGGCTTCACACTGGCGATTTTAACCTTTAACGGCATCGGCACGCTGATGTTCTGGAGCTTTCTGGGCGAGCACACGGCACGGCTGGTAGCGATTGGATTTACGTTTGCATCGGCCATGGCCACGCTGTTCGCGCAGAGCTTTCTCAATACGTGGCGCTATAGCCCACGCTGGCACCGAATGCTTTCAGGGTGCCGTGTTATCTACTGGCTGGCTTTGTTGGCTGCACTGCTGCTGCCCATACAGTATGCCCTGCGCTTGATGGACCTAGTCGGCTTTAGCGCGTCGCTGCTGCTTCTGATATGTGGGATTTACTGTAGCTGGCGGCGAGTCCCCAGCGCCCGTCTGTTTGTCGCTGCTTGGTCCATCTTTCTACTCGGTGCGGCGGTGTTTGCGCTGCGTAACATGAGTGTGCTGCCTGCCAACTTCGTTACGCTTCATGGGATTCAGATCGGTTCTGCCATTGAGATGCTGCTGCTCTCCTTTGCCCTAGCGGCACGGTTTAACAAACTGAAATGGCAAAAAGAGCGCGCCCAAGCAGACACTGTGGCCATGCTCAAGAAACAAGAGGCGGCATTGGAAGCTAAAGTCGCCGCCCGCACCCAGGCTCTGGAACAGCTTGCTAACCACGACATGCTGACGGGGCTACTCAACCGCCATGGATTAGTTCGTTACGCAGAGGCGGCACTGGCACACAGAAACAGTCAGCAAGACCCACTGGCACTCATTATGTGTGACCTAGACCGCTTCAAGCCTATTAATGACAAATACGGCCACGAAGCAGGCGACTTTGTGCTTCAGCAGGTTGCCAAACGGCTGGAGCATCTGGCGCGAGAGGGGGATCATTGTGCACGCTTTGGGGGGGACGAGTTTATTTTGCTACTGGAACATGTTCAGCAGCCCAGCATGCTAGAGGATATATGCGGCCGCATTGCCCAGGCTGTTAGCGCGCCGATTAAACTTCCTAACGGCGCGCTCGTGCAGGTGGGGGTAAGTATGGGCGTTAGTCTCAGCAGTGACGAAAACAGCACGCTCGCTCACTTACTCAGAGACGCCGACCAGCAGATGTACGCTGATAAAGCACGCCAAACCAACCGCTTTTATGGCTGTGGTTCGGCGTGACAGTGATAAACATTTGCGGCATTAATCAAATAGACTCATGCGCTTCATCACGTTATCGCGTTTGATACGCCAGTGAAACAGCGCGCCCGCAACGTGTAGCGTAATTAACACCACCAGCGCCCAGCCTACGCGCTCGTGCCACATAAAGAGGGTGTCGGAGAGCGCTTCGTTTTTACCCAGTAGCCCCGCCAGGTGCCACTGGAAAAACTCAACCGGAAAACCACCCGTGGCGGTGGCCGCCCACCCTAACAGCGGCATCACCACCAGCCCTGCATAGAGCAAATGGTGCACGCTGGTGCTGGCAATACGCTCGAACGCTTTTAAGGGCGGATCGTGATCCGGCACTACAAAAGCAACCCGGGTAATAATGCGCAGCGTCATTAACAGCAAAATCGTGACACCCAGCGTCTTATGGCTGGTGTAAAGCACGTTGGTCAGCGTGTTCCCAACCAGCGCTACAGTGCGCTCATAGCCTAAAAAACCAAGCGTTAGGCCACTCGCTAGCGCCAACAGCACCGCCAATGCCACCAGCCAGTGCAGTACCCGGTGTGGATAGATATAGTGATCTAGCTCGTGCATTCAAAACTCCCTGACCCAGTCGCCGTCACCATCAGCTTAGTGCAGCGACGCCGCGATAGAAAAAATAATTGTTAGGTAACGCCCTACCTTATAACGCTTCGCTGGGAGCCGCTAGCTGTTCACGAATCAATTCTCCCAGCCGGCGAGCGGGCTCTGAAGGCCGGTGCGGCGCGCGGTGGAGCGCCAGCTCAATCATCGGCAGCGCGGGCAGCCCGCTACTCTCATCCAGTGGGCGCAGCGTCGGGGTGAGCATACTCCTAGTTACAACCACCACGGCCAACCCGGCCGTCACAATCGGCGCTAGCCCCGCCATGGATTGGCTAGTGTAGGCCACCCGCCAGTCTCGCCCAGCGGCTTGCAGCGCCTGCTCGGCTACTTCGCGGAATACATCCGCCCCTGGGGTGTAAAGCGCCAGCGGAATGGGGTCGCTCAATGATGGCTGCTGATGAACCCCCACCGCCCACACCAGCGGCTCGCGGCGAATCACATCGCCCCCAGGGGAATTACGCTGGCGCGTCACCAGCGCCAAATCCAGCTCCGAGGCTTTCACCTGCTCGACCAAATGAGCGCTAGTGCCGCACTTTACGGTTAACCCCACCGCCGGATAGAGCTGGTGAAAGTAGGCAAACACCGAAGGTAGCAGCGAGGCGTAATCCTCAGGAATGCCGAGGGTAAGATCTCCGGTAATCTGGCGGGCCTGCATATCGCTCCAGGCCTCGTCGTTGAGCGCCAGCAGCCTTCGCGCGTGGGCAAGTAAGCGCTCACCCTCTGCGGTAAAGCGCAGCCGCCGCCCATCTCGCTCGTGCAGGCTCACCGCTAGCTGCGCCTCTAACCGCTGTAGCTGCATGCTCACCGTAGACTGCGTATAGGCCAGCCGTTTCGCGGCGGCGGTGACGCTGCCGGTATCCGCAATCGCGACCAATGTTCTTAGCAGCGTTAAATCAAACGTGGGCGCGCGCATACATCACCATTGTTGATGATATTGATCATAAAAGATCGTTATCTTGATGAGTGGGTGATGAGTATGCTGCGCGGCATAGGATCATTTCAAGACTTGATCCTCTTCAAAGTTTGGATCACTGAAGGCTCCAGGAGGCGCGTCATGCATCCCATTCACTCCCCAGTAGTCGTATCCCCGAAATTCAGCGTCTGCGCCGCCTTGGTGGCGGTAACGCTGTGGAGCATTGCGCCGCTGCTGGCGGAGCTTGCCCGTGCCGCCGCTCCTTTACAGCTAACCGCACTTACGCTGTTGGCAGGTGCTCTAACCACGCTGCCTCTGAGCCGCCGAGTGTCGGTAAAAACGTGCTCACTAGGCTGGCAATTAAGCGTATGGCTGGGTATTCCGTTGCTGATTGTAGGGGCCGTTAGCAGCTACTTTATTGGCATGCGCTTAGCGCCCGCTGCCGAAGCAGCGCTAATTACCTATACGTGGCCAGTGCTGTTCGTTTTATTAAGCCAGTGGAGCCGCTGGGGGCGTTTGCAGTGGGCAAGTGTGGCAGGCGCACTCATTGCCTTTTCAGGTGCAGCAATCTTGTTACTGCCCCAAGCACTCAACGGTGGCTTTGGCGGCGCGGCTTCCGGCTATGGCTTGGCCCTTCTGGCCGCCTGCTGCTGGGCGCTCTATTCATGGCTAGGTCAAGCAGCCCCTATCTCACTCACACCGCTGCTGCCGCGTTTATTGCTGATTGCCTGCGCAATCACCTGTATCGCTAGCTTTTGGTTTGAAGGCAGCGTGTCGCTACCCCGTGGCGAAGCGCTAGTGGCAGGCATCGCCCTAGGCTTGGGGCCTTACGGCATTGCCATGGTGGCGTGGGATAAAGCGCTATGCTTTGGCCAAGCAAGCTTAGTGGGCAGTTTGGCTTATGGTGTGCCTATCTTAGCGGCCTTACTGCTTGTGCTGGCCGGGGTGAGCGTTTTTGACTGGCGGCTCCCCACTGCCGCTCTACTGGTGGTCGTGGGCTGTTTAAAAGCGGGCCGTTGAAGTCGGCATCATCCTTTCGCTGAACAGCACGCTAGCCAGAAGTTCTGGCAGCCAGGAAGGCGAAAACGCATCGTCACCGGCCTGCTGCATCTCAGCAAGCGGCCACCACTCATAGCAAGGGGTTGTACCACGACTGTCGGCCAGTAAAAGCTCTGTCTGCGCGCACGCCTGCGCAGCATGCTGAACATCAGGGCAGCGCACCAGAAAAAAGCGCTCTTCACCGGGTTGGCCTGCTGCGTCTATTGGCTCACGCTGTCGCAGTAACGGCCCCAATGGGCAGGTGAGCCCGACTTCTGCAAAGAGCAGACGTATGGCGGCAGCAGGATAATCTTCATCGTGGGCCAGCTCACCGCCCAGGAGTAGCCAGCGGGCAAGCGACTCATCGCGTTTGAGCAGCAGACGCCCCTGTGGGTCAACGACCAGCAGCTGCACCTGTCGAGTAAGTTGCGTATCAAGAGTCATAAGCGATCCATGCCTATTGGTAAACGAAAAAAGCAGCCCCCGGCACATCACGTGTCGGCGGGCTGCTTTTCAGCGTAGTTGATAACTGAAGATTTGTTTCAAGCCATTAGGCACAGTGCCCTGGCCCGTTATCGACCCAAGTAGCGAGGCTTAGCAACACCTTCCAGCGCATCAAGCGGCAGAGTGAGTGTGGGCTGGCCTGCCGCATAAGGGGCAATTTCGTAGACGTTGTAGGTCACTTCCCAGTGATTCTCCAACGGAGCAATATTGCGACTCTTGCTGAGCGGCCAGTTGGTCGCAAACTGCTCATCAAAGTCCATCTCATTGATCCAGCGCTGATGTGCCTGTGCCAGCAGCGCATCGAAGGCTGCCCCCTGCCCGTCTAGCAGCATCTCTTCAGGCTCGACGATGCGGCGCTCGCGTTCATCAATGACCATGTATTCCGTCAAAGGTAGCCCGTGAGCTTGGCCTGCATGGTAGACATAGCTGTTGAGTTCGATCACCAGCAGGTCGTTGTGACGCGCGTGCACGGTCGCTTCCAAGAGCGCTTCGCTGGTCATGTTGCCGGGCGCGGTGCGGTTATCTTCTTCTGCCAGGGCGAGGAAACGCTTGGCATAAGCGTCCCAGTTCTCTGCGGGCTGAGCGGTCTCTTCACTGATCGACATGCCCAGGGTAAGCAAGCGGGTTTGCAACGCGTCGCTGAGTGCAGGGGCCTGGGGGAACTCCAGAGCTGAAATAGTCACCGTTGAGCACTGATCACCTTGGCAACCAGCCGCCACGTACTGCTTTTCAACCGCAAGCGAGGCCAGTGCAAACGGCTCTGAGGGCGATTTATCAGCGGCCAAACAGCCGCCTAACAGTAGCGTTCCGGCGAGTGATAGCCCCACTCCTAGCGTTTTGAACGTGCGTAGCATCTTAACCTCCTTGTGAATCACTCTCCCTGATGAGGCGAGTGGATCATCGTAGAACGGCAACGCCCCTGCCGCGTGGCAGGGGCGTTGTTGAAAACAAGCCGACACTTCTCGGTGCGTTTAGGTGTCCGGCTGCATTTCGGTGGGCTCTGCGCTCACCTGCAGTTCGAACATCCCGCTGCCGCTGGCACTAAAGCCACGCGCGCTCACGGTATAGGTGCCGGGCAGCAGCGCCTGCTCTAGGCGAGCATTAGTGCCACCACCGCTGTCGTCATCAGTATAGGACACGCCTTCACCGTACAGTTCAAGGTAAGTATCAAAGTCGTTAGAACTCATGCTCAGCGTGACAAGGGAGCTTTCCTCTAGCGTGAGCTGATAGGTGAGCGCTTCACCGCTGTACCAGCCGTTGAGCGTTTCATCTGGGGTGAGCGCGCCCTCGTTGCGTAGCTCGACATCGTTCGGCAGGTCACGCGGCTCAATGGCGAGAGTGAACAGCCCGCTGTCGGTGCCGTAAGCAGTTCTAGCCGTTAGCTGATAAGTGCCCGGCGCGAGAAAATCCGCAATCCGCGCATCCAAATTACCGGCACTATCGTCATCTTCGCGGTAGTAGCCGTTGGGGCCTTCCAGCACTAAATAGGCATCCACATCGCTAGAGCTCATATCGATTTGATACATGCCCGCTTGGTCAATCTCTAGCTGATAGGTAACATCTTGACCGCTATACCAGCCGCTCAGCGTTTCGTTGGGCGCAACGGTGCCATCATTACGCAGATTGCCATCACCTGGCAGCTCACGTGGCTCGGCCGTCAAGGTGAACAGGCCGCTGCCGTCGCCAAAGGCGGTACGTGCGGTCAAGGTGTACTCACCCGGGGCGAGGAAGTCGGAAATACGCGCGTTTAAATTACCCGCGCTGTCATCATCTTCGCGGTAGTAATCATTAGGACCTTCCAACTCTAAATACGCATCGAACTCATCGGCGCGCATTTCGATCTGGTACATGCCCGCTTCTTCGATGGTCAGTGTGATCTCGCGCTCGGTAGTATCAAGCCAACTATCCATCGGCGTGCCGACGGTCATGGCATCCGCGTCGCTCAGCTCGATGGTGCGACTGTTAACGTTGAAGGGACCATAACTATGGGCATCAACACCGCTGACCACCACGATATAGTCGCCACTCTCTTCGATACGGTGGCGCACCGTGTCCGCGTTGGCCAATAGCTGCAGTTGATCGTCGTAGAGTGCCACCACGCCTTGCAGCGCACCGCTCAAAGAGATCTCTAACAACGCTTCTTCATCTAGGCTAATCGCGTAGCGCGTAAAGCGACTGCCATCCTTACCATTTAACTCGCTGGCGGAGGTGATTTCACCGCGGGTTCGTTCACCAAGCGTCAGGTAGTCCAGCCCTTGCAGCGCGGTAGGCGTGGTGTCCTGCTCGGCTGCCGGAGCGGTTTCCGCGACAGGCTCTTCAGTGGCTGAAGCAAGGACGGGCAGCGTTTGAGCGGCAACATAACCAACGGCAGCGCCGCCCACTGCCACAATCAAAAGGGTAAGAGTAGAAGACTTAGCCATGGGTGCATCCTTGTTCATTGGCGAAATAGTGATGGGCAATAGAGTGCTGTAATTGCGTTGATGAATTATATGGTGCTTAACGAGTTAAAGTGAGCGTTTGATGAAAAATACTGCAGCGCACAAATATCATCATTAACTGGCTTCATAAGGACGGTATAACTCACTGAAACGCAAGGGCATACCGGTATGTGGTAAAAAGCTAAATTATGCGGTCAATTGCGCCGATCTTCTTAAAGCTTGCCGACTCGTATATCGCAAGCTACTATCCTTACGCCTATCTGGCACCTCATCGATGAATGTGGAGTCCGCTTTACGAACCACTGAGGTACTCCTATGGGAGCCCATAAACGTATTATCCGAACGAGCTGTTTGGCTGTATTACTCCTGCTTTTCACCGCAAATCAGGCAGTTGCCAGTCAAACAGAGTCAAATACAGAGTTACAAGCAGGCGTCGCCTCGTTTTACAGCGATCGCTTTCAAGGGGCCACCACCGCAAGCGGCGAGCCCTTCGACCAACAGGCACTCACGGCAGCGCATCCAAGCCTACCGTTTGGTACCAAGGTGTTGGTTACCCGCCCGGATACCGGGCAAGAAGTGGAAGTACTGATTAATGATCGCGGTCCGTTTGTGAAAGGACGCGTTATTGATCTCTCTAAGCGGGCAGCGCGTGCGCTAGGAATGATTCGCCGAGGCACGGCACCTGTGATGATCACCCTGGTAGATTAACGGATAACACATCCGCAAGCGTGTGATACCCCTTAAACGATCAGCGTTGCAACGGTTGCAACACTTGCTGAGTAAAGCGGCCCTTCCCGGGCCGTTTTTTTATGCGCCTTTTTATGCACCTGTTGTTTGATGATCTTTTATTAGCCCAGCGAACTTGCAAGCGTGCTAATGGTCTCTACCCTGCAAGGAACGATATTTTTTTATTTCAATGCAGGAGGCAGCGATGCAATCTCGTTTTTATACGCTCACCAACTACCCGACCGGTTTGCCCAAACGCGAGCTTTTTTCGCTGGAGAGCCAAGAACTCCCCGAGCTAGAAGAAGGCGAGGTACGCATTCGCAATCACTGGCTGTCGGTAGACCCTTACATGCGTGGCCGCATGACCGGCGTGCACACTTACGTAGCACCTTTTGAGCTAGGTAAGCCAATGGAAGGCGGCGCGATTGGTGAAGTCATCGCCTCTAACCATCCCAAACTAAAAGAGGGCGATAAGGTTAGCCACATGGGCGGCTGGCGAGATATTGCTCAACTGCCGGGAGATAGCGTTACCGCATTGCCTAACCACGACGTGCCCGACCAAGCCTACCTAGGCGTTCTTGGTATGCCCGGCATGACCGCCTGGACAGGCCTTAACCTGATTGCCGAGTGCAAGCCGGGCGATAACGTTCTAGTGAGTGCCGCGAGCGGAGCTGTCGGCTCACTCGCGGTGCAGCTAGCAAAGGCGAAAGGCTGCCACGTAGTAGGCATCGCAGGCGCTGCGCATAAGCTTGCTTGGCTGGAGTCGCTAGGCGTTGAACCAGTCAGCTATCGTGACCGCAGCGCGCAAGAGTTAAGCGATGCCATCAAACTCGCCAGCCCCAACGGCATCGACGTCTATTTTGAGAACGTAGGCGGTATCTGCCTGGAAGCCGCGCTTAGCCAGCTTAATGAGGGCGCACGCATTGCCGTGTGCGGCATGATCGATAGCTACAATGCCGAAGCGCCCACTCCAGGGCCTAATAACCTGTCACAGCTGGTGGTTCGCAAAGCCAAAATGCAGGGCTTTATTGTGGCCGATCACTGGGCCAGCTATGGCTACTTCTTAAATGAAATCGCTCCTCAGGTGGCTGATGGCAAGCTGGACTATAAAGAGACGATCAAAGAAGGGCTTGAAAGCACGCCAGACGCCTTTTTGGCGCTGTTTGAAGGTGGCAATACCGGCAAAATGCTGGTGAAGCTATCCGATTAAGCACTGCTGCTGTTAACGAAGTTACGCTAGGTTAAATCTGACACCTTTCCCAGCTTATCTGTCTGAGCCGCGCTATGTTGAATAGCGCGGCTTTTTTGTTGATAGAAATAATTAGCCAGCAAATCATTAGACCAAAAGCGAATTGATTATTAAAATTACGGGCAATCAATGTGTGTTTTAACCCATCGGCGCTGCCGATGGGTTAGGGCACGTTGTGGAGCCGCTGCTTTGATGTTTATCAAAGCAGCATCAACTCGTTGTAAATAGGGGTTTACCTCATGGATGAACACACACGTGCTCGCGGCAAATGGCCAGCCCTAGTGCTGGGCCTACTGCTGGCGCTGGCTGGCGTAGCACTCACAGCAGGTGGCATTAAGCTGCTCATGCTGGGCGGTAGCGCTTACTATGCCATCGCTGGTGTTGGCATACTCGTAACAGCGCTACTGCTGGCCCTGCGCAAAGGCGCGGCACTTTGGCTGTATGCCCTCATTTTGTTCGCCACCCTAGCGTGGGCACTTTGGGAAGTAGGCCTAGACTGGTGGCAACTGGTGCCCAGGGTCGCCATTCCCTGCCTCATCGGCATTATTTTGCTGCTGCCGTGGTGGCGCAAACCACTCAACTCGCGCGGTGGCAGTCTAGCGCTCATGGCCAGCATTGGCGCGGCTATCATCGTCGCTATCGCCAGCCAGTTTAGCTATCCAGGCACCATCGAGGGCAGCATCGAGTCCGCCAATAACACCGAGGCGGTCAACCCGGCCCTGGTCGCAGGCGACGACTGGCCTGCCTACGGCGGTACCAATGCTGGCACCCACTACTCGTCACTCGACCAGATTACGCCCGAGAACGTTGGCAAACTGGAAGAGGTGTGGCGCATTCAAACCGGCGATGAACCCGGCCCCAATGCCCCGCCGGAAATCACTAACCAGAACACGCCGCTGAAAGTAAACGACAGCCTGTATATCTGCACGTCGCATAGCCGTGCCATGGCGCTGTCACCGGAAACCGGCGAAACCCTCTGGGAGTTTGACCCCAATATCAGCACCATGGGCGCAGACGACTTCTCCGGTTGGGCCCACATGACCTGCCGCGGCCTCGCCTACTACGATGCGTCTAACTACGATGCCGCTAACTACGATTCTTCTAACGACGAAGCCTCGAACGACGACGCTGAAAATACAGACAGCAGCGCTAACGATGGCACGACGCCTGCGGAAAACGGCGCGGCCGCCACTCGCGTGCTGTTTGATGACGGCAGCCAGTTCGACCTGGACCTGGCCTTCCTGCTCTTCATCAGCGGCCTCGGCGACAGCCCGGCGCTGGCATCCGATGAAGGTGACGCTTCTGAGATGATTAGCGCCACGGACGTAATGTGCCCGCGCAGGCTCTACTTGCCCACTGCCGATGCCCGCCTGATTGCGCTGAATGCCGACACCGGCGAGCGCTGCGAAAGCTTTGGTAACAACGGCGAAGTGGATCTCACCAATAACATTGGCGAGTTCTCCCCCGGCGGCTACTACTCCACCTCTCCAGCCACGGTAACGGAAGACCTGGTCATTTTGGGCGGCCACGTTACCGACAACAGCTCCATCGACGAGCCGTCCGGCGTGATTCGTGCCTTCGACGTGCATACCGGCGAGCTGGTGTGGAACTGGGACAGCGGCAACCCAGACGATACCGACCCGCTTGAAGAGGGTGAAACCTATACCCGCGGCTCTCCCAACGTGTGGGCACCCATCAGCGTCGATGAAGAGTTGGGGCTTGTGTATCTACCCATGGGCAATGCCACCCCGGATCAGTACGGCGCTGACCGCTCTGAAAACGATGAAACCTACAGCGCAGGGCTCGTAGCTCTGAATTTGAACGACGGCCAAGTGGCCTGGGTCTACCAGTTCGTTCACCACGACCTGTGGGATATGGACACCCCGGCTCAGCCGGTTCTGATCGACTTGGCAACTGAAAACGGCACCCAGCCCGCCGTGATTCAGCCCACCAAGCAGGGCAGCCTCTATGTGCTCAACCGGGAAACCGGCGAACCCATCGTGCCGATCGAAGAAGTGCCCGCACCGCAGGGGGCTATCGAAGGCGACTGGACCGCAGAGACGCAGCCGCGTTCGGCGCTGAACCTGCTGCCACCGCCGCTCACCGAGCGGGATATGTGGGGCGCGTCACCGTTCGATCAGATGATGTGTCGCATTCAGTTTCGCTCGCTGCGCTACGAAGGCCAGTACACGCCACCCTCCTTGGAAGGCAGCATCGTTTATCCGGGTAATGTGGGGGTAATGAATTG
The DNA here is from genome assembly GCF_046536035.1 of Halomonas sp. SIMBA_159. Lineage (NCBI taxonomy): Bacteria > Pseudomonadati > Pseudomonadota > Gammaproteobacteria > Oceanospirillales > Halomonadaceae > Halomonas > Halomonas sp. SIMBA_159. Next base: position 77,667 of record NZ_JAWJBT010000008.1, on the reverse strand, counting down.
GGGTGGCGTTGCGGTCGATCCTGAGCGCCAGGCGCTGTTTACCGGCGCGAAGTACCTTGCGTTTGTTTCTACGCTGGTGCCCCGTGACCAAGTGCAAGAGGGCCAAGGTTCCGCCAGCGAGCAGGGTCTACAGCCCAACGAAGGCGCGCCCTATGCGGTAGAGCTAGGCCCGCTGCTTTCAGTACTGGGCTTACCCTGCCAAGCGCCCTCCTGGGGCGACGTGACCGGTATCGACCTGCAAGCGTCGGAAGTGGTGTGGAAACATCGCAACGGTACCACCCGCGACAGCATGCCCTTTGGCCTGCCGATTGGGTTGAACGTGGGCGTTCCCGCGCTGGGCGGCCCGCTGACCACCGCTGGCGGCGTCTCTTTCTTGAGCGGCACGCTGGATCAGTACCTACGCGGCTACGACATCACCACGGGTGAAGAGCTGTACAAAGCGCGCTTACCCGCCGGAGGCCAGGCCACGCCGATGACCTATACCGGCGCCGACGGCCGCCAGTACGTGGTGGTCATGGCCGGTGGTCACGGCACCTTTGGCACCAAGATGGGTGATTACGTGATTGGCTACGCGTTACCGGAGTAACTGCTAGCTCTATGAAGTCAGCTAGATAGAAAACGGGCGGCCATTGGCCGCCCGTTGTCATTAAGGTCATTCACTCACTTAAGGTGAGACGATCTGAGTAGCCCGTAGCGGGGGTCTTTCGCCATGGATGGCGAAAGTAGCGTCCAAGGAGGGATTCACAGCGCCCCCGCCTAGGGTTACTCAGATCGTAGGCACATCAAGCGATAACATCGATTTTTTCTGATTAAAAACTCAACTCTACGCCACCATAAACGCTGCGCCCTGGGGCGGGTTCGTAAAAGCGTCCAAAGGTGCCGTTCAAGCGCACATTGGAGTAGTGCTCTTCATCCAGTAGATTTCGCAGGCCTACATAAGCGCTTAGCCGAGTCTGTTGGCTCAGCTGCCAGCCGTCGCCCACCCGCAGGTTCACCAGCCAGTAGCTATCCACCGCCGTCTCGTTGGCGTTATCGGCCACCAAGTCACCGACGTATTCGGTCTCCAGCGTGGCGAAGCGCTCGTCGAGGTTCTCCCACGTTAGCTGGTTCACCCAGGTTTGTTCCGGCAGGCCAGGAATCCGGTTGCCATCGAAGCGCTCAGAGGGGGTGGCAAACTCATCGAACTCGTAGCGCGCCAGGGTCAGCGCACTGTTTAAGCGCCACTGGTCGGCCAGTTGCCACCCCAGCGCCAGCTCGACACCATCACGGTTGGTATCCCCGGCGTTCTGGTAGAACGTGCGGCCGCCTTCGTCGTAGGGCACCAGCTCATCGCGCACGCGGACGGAGAAGAGCGCTACATCGTAATCCAGCGCCAGCGGCTCGATGTAACCACGCAGCCCCACTTCACGGTTCCAGGCTTTTTGCGGCTCTACGCCTGGGTTGAAGCCACCGCCAGCAGGGTTGGCAAACTCAGAGAACGTCGGCGTCTCAAAGGCAGTACCGGTATTGATATACGCCTGATGTTGCGGGCGGTAGCGGTAGCTCAGCCCGGCAGAGCCGCTCCATTCGTTGAAGGTGCGCTGGCCACTCTGGTCGCCGTCGGCGGCAAAATCGTCGTCGACATCAAGATCGACTCGGTCAAACCGCGCGCCCAACGACAGCGTCAGCGGCTCCGACAGCGCTAAATCCCCCTGGGCAAACACGCCAGTGGAGGTCGCGGTTTGGGTTTCATCGGCGAGCGGCTCGCCCACCGCCCCTTGGGGATTTACATCGTTGCGGAAGCGGTCATCTTTCTGGCGTGCGGCATCCACCCCAACGATGTAATTCAGCGGCAGGCTGCCTAGCGTTACCTCGTGGTGATACTCGGCGCTAGCACCCATGTAATCACGCTGATAGCCCAAGCGGCTGCTGCCCACAAACGGTAGCTGTTGCTCAAAATCCCGCTGAGCGATAAAGCCTTTCAGGTATAGTTCACCCTCCCCTGCGGACAAATCCTCGTATTGCAGGCCGATCAACTGCTGGTCGACGGTTTGACCAGCATCCAGCGCCAGCGAATTCGGTGCGGCTTGGTCGCGCCCTTCGGCCACCTCGCGGGCGTTGAGCGCGCCGGGGTCTTCCGAGCGGGGGTTATCCAGCAAGTTGATGATGGCGGTGAGTGCCCGATCGCTGCCCAGCTCACGGCGCAGCTTGGCATTGAGCAGATACTTCTCGGTAGAACTCTGCTCCCGGTAGCCATCTACGTTCAGCGCAGTGAGGCTGATATGGTGCGACCAATCCCCCTGCACGCCGCCATTTTGCAGCGCCACTTTCTGGTAGCCATCGCTACCGGCACCCATGCGCAGCCGAGTGCCGGGGTTGTCGCGTCCATCGGCGGTGGTAATGTCGATCACGCCACCCGCAGCGTTGCCGTAGAGCACCGATGACGGCCCGCGAATGACCTCAATGCGCTCAGCGCTATCCAAATCAATCGCATCTAGCTGGGCCTGCCCATCCGGCAGCGTGTAGGGAATGCCGTCCACCATCACCGTAATGCCTCGCACCCCAAACGGCGCACGGGCACCAAAGCCGCGAATCGAAATACGCTGCCCCTGGGCAAAATTATCGCGGTTCTGCAGGAAAACACCCGGCACCCTGTTGAGCGACTCATCCAAACGCACCCGCTGCTGGCCTTGGGCAATGGCGTCTTGCTCTATCGTCGAGACCGCAGCAGGCGTGGCGTAAAGCTCACGCGCTAAACGCGGTGCGCTGACTTCTACGGTGGGCAGTACAGCTTCCGCATCAGTTTGTGCCCATACGGGGGCGGCAAAAGCGGTGCTGAGTAACAATAATGAAGGTGGGAGATAGCGCGTCATGGCATCCTTTCCAAGGAAAAATCCCAGTGAATCATCAGTGAACGTTCAACGTTATGACGTTCATCGGGGAACAGCTACGTAAAATGGTAGTCATATGATGGAGTGACTAATTAGCCAAGTGTAGGGATAAGTTCTACACTGGCGGCTGGGCAACATTATACTAACGGTGTAAGCAAAGGAGGCTACATGGCGTTTACCGCGACTGACCCGATCAAGATGATTTTTGCAGTTATCTTTCCCCCGCTAGGGGTGTTTTTTGAGGTCGGTTTCAAAGGACACTTTTGGCTCAATATCCTGCTGACGCTCTTTGGCTTCATTCCAGGCATCATTCACGCCTTCTACGTCATATTGAAGCACTAGCCTCTCTCATTGCGTAATCTCTCATTGCGTCATTAGTTTAACAAACGCCGCCTTGCTTTGCGCAAGGCGGCGTTCTCGTTTAACCCTGGTTGAAAGGGCGTAGCTATTTGCCATGCAGGCGGCGATGCAACGCGTGGACTTGCTCGTCCAACCCTGGCACCGGGCCATCTACCGCAAGCCCAGGCACTACCTCGTTGATTGGTAGCGTAGCCACTGGTGGCGGTGCCACGCCCCACTCGGCCAACCACTTCCCTAGCTGCTTGGTCGAGCTGACGTAAACGATCCGCCCCAACCCTACCCAGCCATGGGCCGCCGCACACATGGGGCAGTGCTCACCCGAGGTATACACCGTGGCGGCCGCGCGCGCTTCCGGTGACAGGTGATTGGCTGCCCAGCGGGCCAGCGCAAATTCAGGGTGCTGCGTGGCGTCGCCTCCAGCAATACGGTTGCGGTCTTGCGCCAGTATTTCGCCCTGGGCGCTGACTAATACGCTGCCAAAGGGTTCATCACCGGCGTTGAGCGCCTCTTCCGCCAGCGCCACGGCGCGTTCTAAGTAGCGATACTCATGATCGTAAACCATGCTGATCTCCCCTATTGTCTGAATACGGATTAACCGTTCTCCACCGCGTGGCCGCCTTCTTCATCAGGCGCTTCAGCTAGCGTATGCCCTTCACTTCGGGCAATCACGGTCGTGCCGACCAAGTCGCCCGTGACATTCAGCGCCGTTGCCCCCATGCCTACCAACGCATCGATGGCGGTTAATAGCGCCACGGTTTCAATGGGCAGGCCTACTTGAGCAAACACGGTGGCAATCATGATAATGCCCGCCCCCGGCACCCCAGCCGTGCCTACCGTCACCAGCGTGCCGATCAGCACAATCTGCACCATGCTCATCAAATCCAAAGGCGCGCCAATCACGTTGGCGGCAAACACTGCTGAAATGGCAATACGGATGGCGGCACCGTCCATATTGAGCGTTGCTCCCAGCGGCAGGCTAAAGCCATAAATGCTTTTCGGGATGCCTAAACGCTGCGCGGCGTTAATCGTGACAGGCAGCGTGCCGGAGCTGCTTTGTGTTGCAAACGCGGTGGCCATCGGCGTGCGCGCCTCACCAAAAAAGCTGCGCAACTTCACGCCAAACAGCAGCATCACCGCGCAGTAGATCAACAGCTGTGCGCCGAGTGCGATGTACAGCACCATCACCATGTCACCCAACGAAAGAAGCGTTTCCATCCCCTGCTGGCTCACCGTTTCAGCAACGATGGCAAAGACGCCAATGGGCACAAAATGCAGCACCCCCGACATTACCTTCAGGGTCACCTCGTTTAACCCTTCAATAACTTGATAAAGCTGCTCGCCAAGCGCGTGCTGCTGCTCGGATTGGCGCATTTTCAGCAGCGCAATCCCGAACACCAGCGCGGTAAAGATGATGCCCAGCATATTGAGTTCGGCAAAGGCGGCCACGATATTGCCCGGCACGATATTGAGCAGCGCATCGACCACGCCGGGATTCTCGGGTACCGAGAAGCTCGCGCTGTCGTTGAGCGTCATGCCGCTGCCTGGGCTAAATAGCGTTGCCACGGTTAGGCCCACCACAATGGCGAATGCAGAAGAGGCCAAGTAGTAAATAAACACCTTGCCGCCAACGCGCCCGGCACTGCCTTCCCGCGACTGATTCACCCCTACCATGAGTGTAAACAGTACAATGGGCACGATGAGGAAGGTCAGCAGCCGCAGTAATAAATCACCCAGCGGTGCCAGCCAAACGGCCACCCAGTCACCGCCCACAACACCCACCAGCACGCCCATCAACAGCGCGATGGTGACGCGCAAAATGAGTGACGCTTGAAGGTAGCGCTTCCATAAATATGTCATTGAATGCCCTGTTGGTTTAAATCAGGTTGATGTAAATCAGTGGTAAAACCACGTCATGGAGCATCATCACGGGTTGCCAAACCAGCGTGATGTTTGTTTGAACTCCATCACGCCGATGAAATAGCTTAGCATGGCGTCTCTGGCGACTTTAGCTAGGGCCGAGTGCGTGCCCCTCCTCAACGCCACTGACCGGAGCCACCATGAATACGATCAACCCCAACAAGCTACATCACAGTAAATGGACCGCCGTGACGCCACGCAATAAAGAAAAACACTTTATCGTGACTAAACTACTGCGCGATGAAGAGGAGAACGTGGTGGACGTGGTGCTGGAAGCGGTTCACTCCCACCGAGAAACGACGCTGGCATGGCAAGCGTTAAAAGACGATAGCACCTGGAAAATGGGTTGGAAGTAGTGAACCTACCACTCCCTGCCCTAAGAAAATAAATGCAAAAAGGTTTTGACCTAGGCTAAGAAGCATGACACTGTAGCGTCAGTTGGTTAGCAAGCAGCATGGTTTCAGAAGTGTACGATCTTTTTCGGCAGCCTGATATTGTATTCCTTGTTTCACCCGCTACTTCATCTGGGTAATACCAGGAATTTTATTACGGCGCATTAGCGCGAAAGGATCTACACAATGGCAACTGGCACAGTTAAATGGTTTAACGACACCAAAGGCTTCGGTTTCATCGCTCCTTCTGACGGTGGCGACGACCTGTTTGCACACTTCTCTGAAATTCAGTCTGACGGCTTCAAAACCCTTCAGGAAGGCGCTAACGTCTCCTTCGACGTTACCCAGGGTAAAAAAGGCCTCCAGGCTTCTAACATCAAGCAAATCTCCTAAGTCCTATCTTTTTAGATAGCACTGAAAAATTTGCTAGAACCCTCACCCACTAGGTGAACGGTTCGAACAGAAAGGCCCGCCTCGGCGGGCCTTTCTGCGCTTGGGTATTAAATCCTCTCCCATACGATCAGTTGAGCATCAATAGTCAGCGTTAGCTGCTCCAAGTTAGCTGCTCGCTCGCGCCCCTCCGCACTGGCACGATACAAATGCGGCGTCATGGTCAGCAAATCGTGGATAACGTCTGCCCCTTCTAATGAAATAGCGTAGCTAATCTGCTTGGAAGCTCGGTGAGCAAACCCTTCCGGTACATCAGGCGCTTTCTCACGTGCAGGTTTTAAGGTGGGATAAATAATTTCCCGTAGCTCGCGCAGGTGCTCCGGCCCCGCTTCTACTTGCAGCAGCTGCCCGCCCGGCTTAAGCACGCGTGCAAACTCTCCGTATACCGGAAAGCCAAACATACACAGCACGCTATCCAGCGTTGCCGACTGCACCGGCAATTGGGCGTTACTGCCCACTACCCAACGGCTGATCGGTGCGTGCTTATCGTCTTGCTTCGCCGCCGACTGCACAGCCCACTTCGAAATATCCAGCCCCATCAGTGAAAGCGCCTGCGCGTCTGGCAGCTGTTGGGCCAACTGGCGCAGGTAGTAACCCTCACCACAGCCTGCATCCAGGCAGCTGTACGTTTCTGCCTGCTCACAGTGGCGCATCACCGCCTGGCTAAGCGCCTTTGCTATAGGCGCATAGTCACCCGCCGCCAAAAAGCGCTGGCGGGCTGCCACCATAGCTTTGCTGTCGCCGGGGTCGGTGGAGCGTTTCTGCTGTACAGGTAGCAGGTTGATATAGCCCTGTTTCGCCACATCGAAACTGTGGTTTGACGCACACCGCCAAGTGCCGCCTTCCAAATGGAGCGGTTCGCCGTCTAACGGGCAGGCCAGGGCCTGAAAAGGGGTACGATGGATCACAAAGAAGTCTCGTTGGGGCGTTTGTTGGACATAGCTGCGCGGGACACGTCTTTAAACAGCGTGGATTGCCACTGGCGAACCGCCAGCACCGAGGTGGTGCCAAAGCGCTGATGAAGGGGCAGGCTGCTTTCCCGTTCGCATAGGGAGTGAAACTCGTTCGCCAGGCGCTGCATGATTTGCTGCCATTCGGCGCTGCCCGCCTGGGAAAGCAAGCCATTCAACACCATGAGTTTTTCGGTGTCGCGATCAAAGCGCGACTGGAAAAACTCGGTGGCAATATGCTGCTGGAAAAACTGCTGGATCGGCCCGCCAGGACGCCAGCGAAAATTAGCCGCCACGCGCTGGCGAATACGATTACCCGGCAACAACTCGATCAGCTTTAACTGCTCAAGCGTGATCAGATGGCGGATACACTGCGCCTCGCTCAGCCGATACTGGTGGTGAATCTCTTCGAAGCGGTAGCCATTAATCACGCACACTGCGACCAAAAACAGCTCGCGGTCATCGACGATACGCTGCTCTTGCGCTTGGGTCAGCTCTTGCACCCGCTGCTCGTCGGCCTGCATGGCGCTGATCAATTCGGCGAATTCCAGGTTAAGCTGGTCGCAAATCACCTCTAGGCGCTCTAAGGTAACGTGCTTATCGGCGAATAACCGCTTCACCGAGGCTTCGCTAAGCCCAAGCCAGCGGGCAACATCGGCATAGGTGTAGCCTTGGGCGCGCAGTTGGCGCTTCAGCGTATCGACCAGCGCACTTGTTTGGCTCACAGGGCCTCCGACGCTTAAAAGTAGCGTATAACGATACCGGAAAGCCCATATAACTCAACTTGAACGGTGAGCGTTGCAACACTCACCCCGTTTGCCGACAGTGCGTTAACTTTCGGCGACTAAGGCGACATACCATGCAACCTTTGCTGCGCATCGCGGGCGCTTGGCCCTACTTGATGGCCATCTTTCTCAATGCCTTCGTAGATCTCGGGCACAAAATCGTCATTCAGAATACGATTTTCAAAAGCTACGATGGCGCGACCCAGGTCGTGCTTACCGCTCTGGTGAATGGGCTAATTCTGCTGCCGTTTATTCTCCTCTTCAGCCCGGCAGGCCATATTGCCGACAGCACTCCCAAAGTACGTGTGCTAAGGCTCTCCGCCTGGGCTGCGGTGGCGGTATCGCTGGGGATCACGGCCGCTTATTATCAAGGCTGGTTCTGGCTCGCCTTTGCGATGACGCTGCTGCTGGCTATTCAGTCTGCATTCTACTCACCCGCCAAGTACGGCCTGGTAAAAGCGCTGTTTGGTAAACCCCGGCTAGCTGAAGCCAACGGGCTAGTGCAGGCGGTTACCATTGGCGCGATCTTGGCCGGCACGGTGGCGTTTACCGCCCTGTTTGAACACTGGGTCACCCCCAGCGCCAGCACGCCCAGCGACCTACTGCGCCATATCGCCCCGCTGGGCTGGCTACTGGTGCTTAACAGCGGCCTGCAGGTCGTCGCCCTCTATCGGCTCAAACTGGATGAAGCACAGCCTGCGGCTACCCCGCTCACCTGGGCACGCTATCGCAGCGGCACTGCGCTAAAAGAGAATCTACGCATTCTTGCCCGCCAGCCGGTGCTGCGGCTCTCCATCATTGGGTTGGCGACGTTCTGGTCGGTGGGGCAAGTGCTGCTGGCCGCCTTTCCCGCCTATGCCAAAGAGGCGCTCAGCATTGAGAACACGCTGGTGCTGCAAGCCATTCTCGCCGCCAGCGGTATCGGCATCGCTCTCGGCTCGCTGTTAGCCAGCAAGCTCTCCCGCAACCGTATTGAAACCGGGTTAATTCCGCTGGGTGCTGTCGGTGTCGCCGTCGGGCTTTGGTGCCTTCCTCTCCTCACCACGCCCACCAGCCAAGCGCTCAACTTTGTGTTCATCGGCATGATGGGCGGGCTATTTATCGTGCCGCTCAACGCATTGATTCAGTTTCATGCGGCGGATCACGAGCTAGGCACCGTGCTGGCCGCCAATAACTGGATCCAGAACCTTTCGATGCTGGGCTTTTTGATGCTCACTGCGCTGTTCGCGCTGGCGGGGGTCGATAGCCACTACCTGCTGCTGTTGGTCGCCAGCGTGGCGATGGTGGGCGGTGGCTACACCATTTTCAAACTGCCCCAGAGCTTAGTGCGCTTCATTCTCAGCTTCCTGCTTACCCGCCGTTACCGAGTAGACGTTCACGGGCTGGAAAACCTGCCCGCCCAAGGCGGCGTGCTGCTGCTGGGCAACCACATTAGTTGGGTAGACTGGGCCATGGTGCAAATTGCTAGCCCGCGCCCGGTACGCTTTGTGATGCTGAAAAACATCTACCAGCGCTGGTACCTACGCTGGTTCTTTAAAGCGCTGGGCTGCATTCCCATTGAGCGCGGCGCAGGGGCCGAGAACGCGCTGGCCGCCGTGGCCGAGCAGCTCAACGCAGGGGAAGTGGTTTGCCTGTTTCCCGAAGGAGCGATTAGCCGCAACGGCCAGCTGGGCGAGCTGCGCCGAGGCTACGAGCGCGCCTGCAAACACGCCCACCCAGACGTGCGCATCGTGCCGTTTTACCTGCGTGGCCTGTGGGGCAGCCAATTCTCCCGCTCGTCTAGCAAACTCAAAGAGCTACGCAATGCGCCGCTGCACCGCTCGGTGGTAGTCGCCTTTGGCAAACCGCTGCCCAAAGACACCTCCGCCGACGTACTCAAACGGCGTATTTTCGAGCAGGCGACCCACTCGTGGCAACACGCCATGGAGGAACTGCCTTCGCTGCCTGAGGCCTGGATCAACAGTGTCAAACGCAGCCCAAGCGCCCCAGCGTTGGCCGACGCCTTGAGTCGCCCACTCAACGCAGGCCAAGCGCTCACCGCTAGCCTGCTGCTCGCCAAGCGTTTTCGCCACCGCAGCCTCAACGAATCGACGCTTGGTCTACTGCTGCCTACCAGCACTGCTGGGGTATTAGCCAATATGGCCACGCTGCTCGCGGGTAAAACGCTGGTGAATTTGAACTACACCGCCAGCCAAGCTGCCCTTGCCTCTGCGCTGCAGCAAGCCGATATTCGCACCGTCGTCACCGCGCGCCGCTTTGTGGAAAAGCTGAGCCAACGGGGGCTGGCAGTGGAATCGCTGCTGGAAGGCAAGCAGGTCATCTATTTGGAAGATCTACAGGCGGGGATCTCCCGGTTTGAGCGCGTCAGTACATTTCTTGCCGTGCGCCTGCTGCCCGCTTGGTTGTTACAAGCGCTGTTCTACTATGGCCGGGATGCGGACGCCACGGCGGCCATTCTGTTCTCCAGCGGCAGCGAAGGGCAGCCCAAGGGCGTGATGCTGAGCCACCGCAACCTGATGGCCAATATCAAACAGACCTCCGACGTGCTCAATACCCAGCACGACGATGTGGTCATGGCCTCGCTGCCACTCTTTCACGCGTTCGGCTTTACCGTCACCCAGCTACTCCCATTGATCGAAGGGCTGCCGCTGGTCAGTCACGCCGACCCCACCGATGCCCCAGGTGTTGCCAACGCGGTGGCCAAGCATAAAGCCACCATTATGTTCGGTACCTCCAGCATGCTGCGCCTGTTCAACCGCAGCCCAAAGGTACAGCCCGCCATGTTGGCAAGCCTACGTGTTGTGGTGGCCGGTGCCGAGAAACTGGATGACAGCGTACGTGAAGGGTTTGCGCACAAATTCAATAAGGCGATTTATGAAGGTTACGGCGCGACAGAAACCGCCCCCGTGGCGGCCGTTAACCTACCCGACGCCGTCGGCGTTCACTACCAGCAGGTTCAAAAAGGCAATAAGCCTGGCACCGTGGGTATGCCGCTTCCCGGCACCAGCATTAAGGTCGTCGATCCTGAGAGCTTCGAGGAGCTACCCACCAACGAGCCAGGCATGATTGTGATTAGCGGGCCACAGGTGATGCAGGGCTATCTCAACGACCCCCAGCGCACCGAACAGGCCCTCAAAACCTTCGACGGCCAGCGCTGGTACGTTACCGGCGATAAGGGGTTTATTGATGAAGATGGCTTTTTAACACTGATCGACCGCTACGCCCGTTTTGCCAAAATCGGCGGCGAAATGGTCAGCCTCAGCGCCGTCGAAGCCGCGGTCAGAACGGTCGTCGACGACTCCGACATACCGCTGATGGCCGTCAGCCTGCCCGATGCAAACAAAGGCGAGCGCATCGTCCTACTGAGCGAAGCAGCGCTAGACGCCAAAACGCTCAAAACCGCCCTGCGCAGCCACGGCACGCCCGCGTTAATGATTCCCAGCGACTGGCTCACCGTGGAAGAGATACCTCGTCTGGGGTCAGGAAAAGCAGACTTTGCCGGCGCGAAACGGCTTGCCGAAGCGCAGCTGGCGGCTGACGTCCGTCTATCACCTTAGTAAACAGGGCAGCGGCCTAGCCGCTGCCCTTTCTGGTGAACTTACTCAGCGCTGCCGTCCGGTGCGTCACTTGAGTCGTTTGACTCACCGGTTTGTCCAGTCGCACCTTTCTGTTGGCCGCTTGATTGTCTGGCATGCTCACCACGCGCAATATCATGATGGCTAATCACCACCACGTCGCGGGGCCACCATTCCGGGTGTTCGTCGCGGATATAGGCCATTAACTTCTCACGCACGTTCATCTCAGCGGTCCAGCCTGCCATGGGGTCGGAAGTCATTAAGTAGCAGGTGACCGTTTGCGCATGGGCGGTTTGGCCGGTGACGTAGCAGAGCAGTTTATGGTGCTCAATCACGCACTCTTCTTCCTTGGCGAAATCTAGAAACTTCTCGCGTACCTGGGAGATATCCGCGCTCAGGTGCAGGGTTAACTCCATAAAGCGATACATTTTGGTGCTCTTCACCGAGAGGTTTTCAAACGGCTTGGAGGTGAAGTACGTGACCGGCACGATCAACCGCCGCTCATCCCAGGAGCGTAGGCGGATGAAGGTGTAGAAAATCCCTTCCACATAGCACCACTGTCCTTCAAAGATCACCAGATCGCCAATGCGGATGGGCTTGGCCAGCGAGAGCTGAAACGATGACAGGATATTACCCAGCACCGTCTGCCCTGCGATGCCCACCAGCACCGCCAGCACACTGGCCGAGGCCAGAATGGAAAGCCCCAGGGATTCAAACAGCTGGATTTGCCCCAGCACATACACCGAAACCGCCACCACGGTGATTAAAATAATCACCCGGCGCAGGGCGTAGAGCGAGGTTAGCAGCCGGCGCTTGTCTTTGGGTTTGGTATCGTCAATTTCCCCCACCAAGCGGCGGGTCATGCGCAGCATAATGGTATCAACCAGCCGCAGCGCAATGGTGCCTGCGCCCCACGCCATGATACTAATCAGTAGCACCCTGAACGTTGTGGTCGCTACCGCTGAAAACGACACCACGTAATCCAGCAGCATCTGGGTGACCAACGACATCACAATCATCGCTACCGGCACGCCGATTTGATCGGCAAAAATAGTGGAAATACCGGGAGGCAGAATGCGCGCAATAAGGCCTACTAAGTAGTAGGTCGCGATACCCGCGACGCCAATCGTGATCAGAAAAATAGGGATCGCTAGCCACTCCCAGATTTTCAGCACGCCAAACGACGCTTTGAACCGTTCAGGAATGTAGCTCTCTAGCATGGAGGGGCCATACTCTTCATACAGCGCAGGAATTGATGAGACGCTCTCCGGCATAATGAGCCATATGGGGTCTTCTTCGCCTACCCGATAGCGTCCTAGCCGCACATCGTAGGCCTGCCCCTCTATTTGCAGCGCGGCCAGCTCAATGTTGCGCCGTGGCTCGCCAGCCAAAGGGTTTTGACCAGAAGGATCTTCAATGGCGGCATCTTGGCGACCCGGCAGGTTAGAGGCGTTCAGCCACTCACCTCGTCGTAATACCTCCGCCAGTTGCTTGGCTAGCTCCGTACCCCGCGCGGGCTGTTCGCTAGGGTCGATATCAGCTAGGTTCAACAAATGCGCCGCATCGGCGTAATTTTCATCGTCGGTGAAATTCAAAAAGCTGCGGATGGTTTCCCTAGGCGACATGCGTTTCGCCTCTTCCGGCACCTCATCCAACCCTGCGTTGATCGCATCCATGGTGAACCAACGCGGGTCCTCGCTCTCATCGCCTTGCGTTTGCGCCATGCCAACGCTAGAGAACAGTAGCGTGACGACCAGCACACCCCAAACGGGCCACGAGCTGTAATTTTTCATACTTGCCTTATTCAGTAAAAGTGAGCCAATACCCGCCATCAACCAACGGCTTGTGCCGCCCGCCCACTTAAATCAGTGGGCTATCCGTGTCGATGGTTGGTCAAAGTACAGACCACGTTACCTTATCCGGCAAGCAATAGCGGCTCTAGCGCTTGTTGGCGTATGGAGGAGGCAAGAAATAACAGCTTAGTTTTTCACTCAGTTTTCCAAATTGCCTAAGCGGTTAAACGCTTCGTCATACAGCGCGGTGAGCAACAGCTCGCCCTCTTTATCGACGCGAAACTCGCCGTAATGGGCCTTCTCATAGCGCTCAGCGTGGCCCTCCTGAAAGAAGAAGGCGTTGGTGGCAAAGCGCGCCTGCCCATGGCGCAGGCGAAACTTTAAGCGCCGCTCATCCGCGTCTAGCGGTGTGCCATCGTCTATTCGCTGGAAGTGAGCAACTCGAGCGCTATCAACACGGACGACCACGTCACCGTTCATAGAGGTTGGGAGATTTTCAGCGCGCTGATATAGCTCGCTTTGCAGGCGGTTCGCCAGGGCAAAGTTGAGCGCCATATAGTCGCCCTGCATTAGGGAGCGGGGGTCGACCGGGGCCAGTTCCAGGTAAACCACTTCCCCTTCCTCGATATGTCGCTCCTTCTGCCAAATGGCGTTGTTGACCACGACCAACACCGCCAGCGTGGCCAGCATCACCACCCATCGAAAACGCCTAACGCTAGCGGCCATGGTGTTCACCTCCTTTTGTTGTCGCTAAGCGCCAGCGTTGCAACCCCCAACGCAGCGCTAACAGCAGGCTGCCCAGCACATACAGCAGCGCTGCCTTATGCAGTAGCGAGATATCTAACCAGTAGTAATAGGCGCTGACCGCCGCCAGCAGCAGAAGTATGCCACTGGCCATTAACACCCGATGGCTAATCGCAACGCCCAGCAGCAGCACCGCGATGCCGCTACTCAGCCCAGGCGCAAAATAAGCGAGCACCGCCACCAGCAAGGCAGCGCCATACGCCGCCCACATCACACTGCTTGAAGGCGAGTGGCGGCTCAGAGCCGTGTATGCCACCCATAACAGCGCCACGCCTGCCAACGCCGTACTGATGCTGCGGCTGAGCATCGGGGAAATCGCATCAATTTCAACAAAGTGGCCTAGCCACAGCGCCTGCCCCGCATGTGCAAAGCCTTGCAGCATTAGCACGCCCACTAACAGGCCCACGCCCCAGGCATGCATATCACTCAGGCGCTCTGGCCAGCGAAACTCGTTCAACCACAGCCCCACCAGCGCTAATACCGCAAAGCCACTAGCCACCTGCGTAAACCCGCTGGCGGCAAGCGAAAACTCCAAGGCAAGGCACGCCAACACCACGGCCACAAAACGGTGAAGGCGGCTTGGCATCCCCCATGCTAAGGCCATTTGCATGATCACCAGTGCCCAGCCCAAGTCCACAGAAAAGCTAAGCGCATCCGCTAGCGGCCACGCGATCAACAGCTGCCCCGCCAAGCTAAACGCCAGCGCCATATGTTCCATGACATCGCTATCGGGTGAACGTCGCAGCAGCGCATACGCGCCTAGTACCATTAATCCGCCGACCAGTAGTGCCGCGAGCGGGCTTTCCAGCACCCACACCACGCCGGTGGCGATAAACCCCAACAAAAACAGCGCGGCCAGCCAGCCGGAAAGCGCTTGAACGCCGCGCACGAACCAGGGCATAGCATGCGTGGCAGTGGCACGCTCATTCAGGGCCACTCCCGCTTGCGCGAGTGCTTGCTTCAACGGTGAATATTGTTGGCTCATTGGTTAGCCTCACGGTGTAGGCATTTTAGCCACGCCACGGCTGCCGCTCCTAGCGCAAATACCGTCCCGGCAACGATCAGCAGTCCGCCTACTTCGCCTTGCCCCTCCCACATCACCAAACGAGCCATGCAGAGCGTCAGCACGGCGATAACCGATACGCAGCCACCCGCCAGCATAAACAGATCCAACCGCCACCACCGGTAAACGCCATACAGCGCAGCCAACCAAACGGGGTAAAGCAACGCGCTTGGCGTGACGCCAAAGGTGAACCCAGCCACCCAGCTCATCATGAGCAGTGTGATCGGTAGGCCACTGCCCAGCGCCAGCACGCGTATTGCCCAGCGCCCTGGCCACGCTCGCCGTTGTGCGCCCCACTCCCACACCGCTTGCGCCGCCACGTTGGCTACCCAAAGCCCCCATAAGCCCGACTCCCCAGCGAGGAAGCGGCCATTCACTCCCCAGCCCCATACGCTAGCGTGAAGCCATATCGCCAGATTCCCCACGCCTAACCATACCAGCCAAAGCGGGCTAAAACGCGCCGCCCATACCCACGGCAGCCCCAAGACGGCCCAGGCAGAAAAGAGCTGCCACGGGTCTGCGCCGGTTTGGTACACCTGCCCCACCAGCGCCAGCAGAACGCCCAACAGCACAAAGGCAGCCGTGAGCGATACCCGGCTAACCCAAACATTCGCAGGCCGCCAAACCGCTACGCCCACCGCTACCAACAACACCGCCTGCACCAAGCCAAAGCGCAACCAGTGGCCCATCGCCACCCAGTGGTACGCCACGAAAAACAGCACAGCAAAAGCCAGTGCCAAGCCGCCTAGCCACAGCAGCAGCCTATCCAGCTGTGCCGCCCAGGCGCGGGGCGTAGGATGCAGGCCCGCCACGCTCACGGCCTTGGCTACTTGATCAGGTGAGATAACGCCTCGCTCAATCAGCGAGACGAGTTCACGGCGGTTTGTGGTCACAACAGTTCCTTGTGAAATGGGCACTAACGAAGCACGGAGTCAGGTACTAATCATAAGCCTAGTGGGCAATATTGACGTGATGTAGTCGACGTGACTTCTCACTGGTTCATGCGGCGAGTCCACGAAATCAGTGCCGATGTCTTACAAAAGATCATAATAGTGGTAATGCCGTGTAAGTTTTGACGAACTTTGCGCACCAATAACCATCGAATTTTGGCGATCCCACCGAACAACTCATCATTTCCTTACTTATGAGGCCCCCTATGCTTATAAAAATTGCTAAACCAAGCGACCTACGAGAATCCGATATCACACCCGAATCTATCTACCTCTCTAGGCGGCGCTTTATGGGCGGCATGGTGGGTCTAGGTGCAGGGCTGGCACTTTCTAGCCAGGCACAGGCCAATGCGGATTACTCAGATGTCCCTGCCGGCGAAGGGCCTGCCTGGTTAAAGGACAAAATCAGCGATACTCAGTGGCGCGCGGTAACTCCTAGCAACCCCGAAAAAGACAAAATAGCCCCTTTCGATGATGCCAGCGGCTATAACAATTTTTACGAATTTGGCACGGGCAAAAACGACCCAGCTCGCCGCGCAGGCAGCCTACAAACCGAACCCTGGAGCGTTGTTGTTGATGGGGAAGTTAATAACGGCGGACGCATCGCTTTGGAAGACTTCGCTAAGCCTTCTCAGTTTGAAGAGCGCATTTACCGCCTGCGCTGCGTAGAAGCGTGGTCGATGGTCATACCATGGCTAGGTATTTCCCTCGCCGACGTGATCAAACGCGCCGAACCCACTAGCAAAGCCAAGTACGTACGTTTTGAAACGCTGGTCGACCCTGACCAGATGCCTGGGCAGCGCTCTTCATTTTCGCTGATCGACTGGCCCTATGTGGAAGGGCTGCGCATGGATGAAGCCATGAATCCACTCACCCTTCTGGCCCTGGGCATGTATGGCCGCGAATTGCCCAACCAAAACGGTGCACCTTTGCGCCTAGTGGTGCCATGGAAATACGGTTTCAAGAGCATTAAATCGATTGTGCGAATCTCATTGGTGGAAGAGCAGCCCGTCAACTCCTGGCAGCTGATTGCACCCAATGAATACGGCTTCTATGCCAACGTAAACCCTGACGTTGACCACCCCCGCTGGAGCCAAGCGACCGAGCGTCGCTTACCTAATAGCCTGTTTAGCACCAATACTATCGACACATTGATGTTCAATGGCTACGCCGATGAAGTGGCCGACATGTACGCGGGGTTAGACTTGAGGACGAATTACTAATGCCTGCACAGCGCATCTGGCTAACGTGGCGGATCGGTGTATTTTTAGCGGCGCTTGGGCCGCTTATCTTCTGGAGCTGGCAAGTGGCTAATAACGCTGCCGGCCCAGAGCCTGGCCGTTACTTGCTGCTGAACCTTGGTATCGGGGCACTGTGGCTGCTGCTGCTGACCTTGAGCTTAACCCCGCTAACAAAGCTCACCCGCTGGAAAGGTTTTGCCCTAATACGCCGCCAGCTTGGGCTATGGACACTCGCTTACGCTGTTTTACATCTGCTTAGCTACGCCTTATTTATCTTAGGGCTGAACTGGGCGCTGTTAGGCAGTGAACTGGTCAAGCGACCTTATATCATCGTCGGAATGATCGCGCTGATCGGGCTCGCCGTACTGGGAGCGACTTCAAACCGCTGGGCCATGAAACGCCTTGGCAAACGTTGGAAGCCGCTGCATAAATGCTCGTATGTCATACTGGGATTGGTATTAATGCACTTTTTTTGGGTAGTGCGCGCAGATATGAGCGAGTGGGCCATTTATGCAACGGCCGCAGCGCTGATCATGGCCACTCGGCTTCCACCGATTGCACGTACTTTACCGAAACTTCGCTATCGGCTGAGCCGCTAACAGTGTGACTCAACACACATCATCGTCAGCCTGATGCTATGCAATAAATTACGCACTCACCTCGGCAGCATCAACCAAATACGCGTTGCAGGTGAGTGCGGTAAGCGGCTTTATCACGCTCTACATTCGGTACCTTCATTACGTCATTGGCAATAAAGGTCGGCTGAGCCGCAAGACCAATAAACTCCTGAGACTTGTGGAACGGGAAGTACACGCCATCCACCCCACGGCCTTCAAAGAAGTTACCCGGCTCGTCGAACGCTTCAATCGGCGCGTTCCAGGTCAGCGACAGCATGTAGTGGCGGCCTTGCAGCAGGCCGCCGCTACCGTACTGTTGTGTCGGGTCTTGACGAGTGCGTCCATCGCTGGCGTACAGAGCGCCATGGCCTTCAGTGAAGACTTCATCAATGTAGCGCTTTACGGTCCAGGGGGTGCCCATCCACCAGCCGGGCATTTGGTACACAATGCTGTCTGCCCAAAGGAAATTTTGCACTTCGGCGGCGACCTCATAGCCCTGCTCGATGACCGTTTCGCGCACTTCATGGCCCAACTCTTTCAGCGTATCCACCGCCACGGCATGCAGGGTATTGTTGAGCTCACCGCCAGAGTGGGCAAAGGCTTTACCGCCATTGATTAACAGTATTTTCATTACTTAAACCTCACCGAGTATCGTTGTTGCCCCGCGTACCAAGGGTAGGCAGGGCATTAAGTGGCGAGCATTGTGCAGTGCAGAGCAGCAAAGAAAAACCAAACATCTAGCAAGAGACTTTTGCGCTAAAATCAACAATTAATCTTTTATTAAGGCTCCTCAAACCAACAATGAAAAGCACTCTGGAAGAGCAGCAAGCGTTTGTCACCGTGGTGGATTGCGGCTCAATTACCGCGGCTGCCGAACGGTTGGGCATTACCGTGTCAGGCGTCAGCCGCGCGCTAAACCGCCTGGAGCAGAAGCTCGGCACGACGCTGCTGCGCCGCACGACTCGCCGTTTGGAACTCACCGAAGAAGGAGACACCTTTCTTAGCCACTGCCGACGCATCCTCGCCGCCGTGGAAGAGGCGGAAGAGGCTCTGCTCGACCGCCACGACCAGCCCAAAGGCAGGCTGCGGGTTAACGCCGCGCCAAGCTTTATGCAATATGTCATTGTGCCGGTCATTAGCGAATTTCGCGCCCGCTACCCTGGCATTACCCTAGAGCTGGATACCCATGACCGCTTTGTGGATTTGCTGGAACAGCGGGTAGATCTGGCCATTCGCATTGGCGCCTTGGAGGACTCCTCGCTACACGCCCGCCCTCTTGGCCATAGCGCACTGCGGGTGCTGGCCAGCCCCGCCTACTTAGCCCGCCACGGCACGCCCCAGCAGGTAGAAGAGCTTGCCCGCCACAGCCTGCTAGGCTTTAGCCAGCTTGATCACTTAAACCACTGGCCGCTGACCTGCGCCGATGGTAAGCACTTACATATCGCGCCCACCCTCGCCGCATCCAGCGGGAGTACGCTGCTAGAACTCGCACTCAAAGGGGAAGGAATCGTCTGCCTGGCCGATTTTATGACCCGCGCCCCCCGGCAAAGCGGCACGCTAGTAGAAGTACTGCCTGACCACACCGAACTCGTCACGCAGCCGATTAACGCGGTTTACTACCGCCAATCCACACTTTCCCAGCGTACCCGGCTGTTTATGGATTTTCTGGCAGAGCGGCTGCCGCGACAATACACCAGCGACCCAGACTAATCATAAGCCCTGCCATACTCCCTACCATACGCCCTAGGCCTTCTGCCTAAACTAGCTCTCCACTGTTTTCTCATGGGTGATGATCACGATGTAAACATACAGCTTTCTTGCTTACCGGCACTCACTATAGTTTATTAAGTATGATCGCCCTTAGCAGATGAGAGACCGTTTTATGCCCGCCGCCAAGACATTCCACGCCCCGTATCTACACGCTCCTCTGCCTCATGGGCACGCTTCTCATGGGCCCGGCGCATGCTGCTGTGGCTCCCCCATGCTGCAGCAATTTCATGAGCGGGTTATGGCCGACCTCACGCGCCGCCAAGTGCTGGGCGGCACCGCTGCGGTGATGGCGATGTTTGCCGGGCTTAGCGTGCCCTCGGTGGTGAGTGCGCAGCCGCGTCAAGCCAACGGCCCGCTGCTGCTAACCAACCTGCAGCTGTTTGATGGCAGTGGCAGTGAGGTGCAAAGTGGTGTTTCAGTACGTATTGAAGAGGGCCGGATTCACTCCATTCTCCCCGCCGATGCCGCCGCCGAAGGGGCGGAAGTCTTCGATTGTGGCGGCAGGCTACTGATGCCGGGACTCATTGATGCTCACTGGCACACCACGCTGGCGGCCATTACCCAAACCACCGCCATGACGGCTGATGTGGGCTACATTCATCTGGTGGCGGCTCAAGAAGCTAAGCGCACGCTGATGCGGGGCGTAACGTCAGTACGTGATGTGGGCGGGCCTTCGTTTGCGCTGCAACGCGCCATTAACGAAGGCATTGTGGATGGCCCGCGTATCTTTCCCGCCGGGGCGATGATTTCCCAAACCTCAGGGCACGGCGATTTCCGCATGCGCCACGAGATCCCACGGGGCACGAACACACCGCTCAGCGAGCAGGAGCGCCAAGGGGTAGCCGCGATTGCCGATGGGGAGGATGAAGTACTGCGACGCACCCGTGAGCAGCTCATGTTAGGAGCTTCGCAAATCAAACTAATGGCCGGTGGCGGCGTGGCTTCGCTGTACGACCCACTCGACAGCACCCAGTTTACCGAGCGCGAACTGCGGGCGGCGGTAGACGCTGCCAACGACTGGGGCACCTATGTGATGGTGCATGTGTACACCCCGAGAGGTATACAGCGGGCGCTACGGGCAGGCGTCAAATCCATTGAGCACGGCCAACTGGCCGATGAAGAAGCCGCCCGCATGATGGCAGGCGAAGGCGCATGGTGGAGCCTGCAGCCGTTTTTACAGGACGAAGACTCCAACGTTTACCCCGACGCCGCCCGCCGGGAATCACAGCGGCAAGTGGCAGAAGGCACGGTGCGCGCCTATGAACTCGCTCAGCGCTTTGATATTAAAACTGCCTGGGGCACTGACATTCTGTTTAACCCGCAAAACACGCCCAACCAGCTGCGCCAGCTCGCCAAACTCACCCGCTTCTACGACCCGCTCACCGTGTTGGCCATGGCCACCGGCCGCAATGGCGAGCTGCTGGCACTCTCGGGCCCGCGCACCCCCTACCCCGGCACATTAGGCAAGATCGAACCCGGCGCCTGGGCAGACCTATTACTGGTAGATGGCGACCCCAGCCGCAATCTCGATTTTCTGCACGACCCAGAGCAAAACCTGCGGATGATTATGAAAGGCGGGCGCATTTATAAAGACACCCGCTAAACTCGTTTTAAAACCCCAAGATTACAACCCCAGCTAAGGTTAAAACCCCAGTAAACGGCGGCGCAGCGGCCTAATAGCTACCAGCGCCAGCGCTGCCAAAGCCAGCCACTCTAACCAGAGAGGCAGTAACTCTTGCACCTGGCTGGCCTGCTCCACCGGGTTCCAACCGGCCACGCCAACGGCCACATCAAACAGCCAGCCCACCAGCACGGTGACGACCAGCACGCTGGCGAGGTACACGGCCAGCGCCGCATTACCTAGCTCGCGGCGCAAAATGGCGAGTGTGGCAAGACTGGTAATCGGCCCCGCTAGCAAGAACACCAGCGCCATTCCTGGAGAGATACCGGCTAATAGTAGCCCCGCGGCCACAGGCGTGGCGGCAGCCGCACAGATGTAGAGCGGAATACCCACCACCGCCATCAGCAGTAGCGCCCCAACCCCGCCTGAAAATTGCGCCAGCGTATCCGGCGGCACCACCGTGACCAGCACGCCCGCCAGCAGCAGCCCGGCAAACATCCACGCGCTGATATCATCCAGCAGATCGCTAAACGCATAGCGCAGCCCCGCTTTTAGGCCGCCAGGTTCGCCGGTTTCGGCGTGGTGATCGTGGCAGCCATGCGACGAACAGCAGCCGCTCTTAGCGACAGGTGCAACCGCCTCTGCTTCGCGGGTAAAGCCCACCAGTAAGCCCGTCACGATGGCCGTCACCAACGCGCCAACAACGCGCACCACCGCCATCAGCGGGCCAAGCAGCACACTGGTGAGCAGAATCGAGTCCACGCCTACACCAGGCGTACTAATCAAAAACGAGGTGGTCGGCCCACGTCCTGCGCCGCCCCGGTGCAGCGCAATCGCGGTAGGAATCGCCCCGCAGGAGCACAGCGGCAGCGGCATGCCAATCACCGCCGCCCGCACGATGCTGCCCAAACCACGCCCGCCCATCCAACGCTGCAGCAAGCGCTCTGGCAACCACGCCTTAATCAGCCCGGCAATCACTAGCCCCAACAGCAGCCACGGGGCCGCCGTTAGCGCTATTTGAAGCAGTTCGTTTATCAGCGTCATCTCGTCACCTGCTTGTCCACGGTGGGAATAAGGACTAGCCTAAACCCTGTCATCGTTACAGGGTCAAGCAATGACACACGCCTATCGCATCGGAGAAGTGGCCACCCGCACTGGCTGTTCGCCGGAGAGTATTCGCCATTATGAAAAGCTCGGCCTGCTGCCGCCTCCTCGGCGCGGAGAGCAGGGCTACCGCCGGTATGATCAAGCGGCGCTAGAGCGCATCAGCTTTATTCGCCACGGTCGCAACCTGGGGTTAGACCTGCACAGCATTCAAGAGCTGCTAACGCTTTCTGACCACCCCGACACCGACTGCAGCGCCGCCGACGATATCGCCAGCCGCCATTTAGCCCACCTAGAGACGCGCATTGCCAAACTGCAGGCATTAGCGGACGAGCTGCGCCAGGTGGTGCACCAGTGCAGGGGTGGTAAAGCCGCCGACTGCCGTATCATTCAAACGCTATACGAGCACCAGCCCACCAGTGGCAAGACAACGTGTGGGGGCCGCCCATATCCACTAAGGTAATGATATTCAGTCGTTAATCGTCAAAAGGAGCAGCGCATGATTGAGACAAAGGAAGAACTCGACGCGATTAGAAAGTCGTGCCAAACGATGGTGACCAAAAGCGCCGGCTTTTCGGCGGGCACCGCGATTATCCCTGTGCCAGGACTGGATATTGGCTCAGATGTCGCCATTCTGATGCGCATCATCCCCAAAATTAACAGCAAGTTCGGGCTAACACCGGAGCAGATCGAAAGCCTGGACACCGAGAACAAGCTGTTTGTGATGACCGCCATTTCCAACACCGGCAGCAAACTGGCAGGCAAATACATCACCCGAAACGTGATTATGACCCTACTTGGCAAGATGGGGGTAAAGGTCGCCGCCAAGGGCACCACCAAGTTTGTGCCCCTTATTGGCAGCGCCGTGGCAGGCGGGATCAGCTTTACCGCCATGAAATACATGGGCAACAGCCATATTGACGATTGCTACCACATCGCCCTCGCCGCGCTAGAGAACCGACAGCTTGAACACTTGGCCGAAGCAGAGATCGTTATAGAAGCGGACGACTCTACTAACGCCAATTAACCCCATAGTCACGCTTCATATGGCAGTGCTTTTTGACGGTGGTATGCTTTAGCGACTTTTCATATTGCGCTAGGAGAAAGGAATGCCCGCTTATATCGTTCTGACCCGTGAACACACCCACGACAACGATGAGATGCAGCGTTACAGCGAAAAAGCCAAAGCCGCCCGCGAAGGCCACGACCCGCAGCCGCTAGCGTTTTACGGCGATTTTGAAGTGCTAGAAGGCAGCGCGATGGAAGGCGCTGTGATTCTGCGCTTCCCCGACATGGCCGCCGCCCGCGCCTGGTACCAAAGCCCCGCCTACCAAGAAGCCCGCAAGCACCGCTTCCAGGGCGCTGATTACCGCGTCTTCTTGGTGGATGGCATCGAAGAGGCTTAATGGGCAAAGCCCCCGCTGCTCTAAGCGGGGGTTAAAGGACTGCTTATAGTGACTGGTCGGCATGATGTGGTGCTTGCTAGCTGCTACAATAAAGCATATTGATCAACGCTAGGAGCGTGGTAATGGTTCGTAAAACCCACACAGGTAAGGTCATCGTTTCTCGCGAGCGTATTTTACGTGCAGTGGCTAGCTCAAGTGCTATCGAGACAGGCGAACGTGCAGAAGTTATTGAGAACCGCCTCAAGTCACGTCCGCGTCTTTTCACTAAATTAACCTTGGCTCTATGAGTTAATTCACGCGCTCTTACTGCATATCCAATACATCGCGAATCAAACGTTCAACAAACTGATAGTCACCGTCTCGCCCAGCCTGAATCTCCTTGAAATAGTACTCTTTATGTTCATTCCACAAGCTGTAATCCAGTGGCTGAGCCCCCGCCTTGGTGGCCATCACATCTAGCAGCAAGCGTGAGATACTGAGAATCGAACGCTGTTATCAACCGATGGATCTGCATCGGTGATGCAAATCTCATGTTCGGTTTGGACATATCTACGGTTCTATACTGACCCGCCCAACGGTATACATTACCTAGCCAAGCTCTGTGCCATTGGCAAACCTTCTGGAAATCTATCATTTCAGGAAAAGAGTCAAAAACCTGAATATAAAGAGCCTCAAGCAGCTCCGTTTCTGCAACGTTCATATCTGCCGGGTCAGTAATGCGAGCAAGATTCTCCAACACCTTATTTTCTGAACCCGGCTGGTACTCGCTTTCGCTACCAGAAACATCATAACGACTCTTACGACTGACCTTTTCGCTGACATACGGCTTCGTATGAGCATACTGTAGCGGACATCCCTTACCAAACAGTACGCTTTCAAAATCAGTGATGGAGAGGATCTATTCGACTCACATCCTGAGCCGAATAGCCTCTATATTCGGCTCAAACCTCCTTTCGCTGCTCATTCACCCCAGCAGCAGATCATGCTCGATGGGGATAAACTCGCTCGCGGCGTTGATAAGCGAGGCAGCGGTGAGCTGGGGCACGCCGTACACCTCGACGCGTTTGCCGTGCACCTCGCGAATTTTCTGGGCTAGAAGATCGAAGTCGCCATCGCCGGAGACCAGCACTACCACATCCGCTTTCTCGGCGTATTCGATGGCATCGAGGGTGATGCCCACGTCCCAGTCGCCCTTGGCGGAGCCATCTGCGCGCTGAATGAAGGGCTTGAGCCGGACATCAAAACCAATCGAGCGAAGGATATTCTGAAACTCACGCTGCTTGGCGTCGCCCTTATCAATGGCATAGCAGCGGGCGGCCACCACCTCCCGGTTGGCCGTTGCCTTGGCCCAGAAACGGCGATAATCGAAGTGTTTGCCGTAGGCCTCGCGCACGGTGTAATAGACGTTCTGGGTATCCACGAAGAGAGCGACGCGTGTCATGGCAAGGGGCCTCGGCAGTGAGTGTGCCACCATGGTACGCGATAACCGATACGCGCGACCTTAGCAGCCCAGTATCAATAGCTTCATTCTTCTTTCAGCAGTATGAAATGCTCAATCAGCCGAATCATCAACGTTTTCTGATCGGGTAGACTTTCAGCCACTAACAGCGCTAATGCGACAAGCGTATTATCGTTGATCAGTTGCTCAACGGGCCGAGCTAGCAAAGCTGCGTTGCGACGCAAGTACCATAGAAACAGAAACGACCCACAGCGCTTATTTCCATCGGCCAGAGGGTGATTCTTGATCACAAAGTAAAGCAGGTGCGCCGCTCGGGTGGCCACATTGGGGTAAAACAGTTCGTCGCCAAAGCCTTGCTCAATGGTGGCAAGAGCTGAGGTCAAACCATCACCCCGCACCTGCCCAAACAGTTCGGTTGCTTCGCCTTTAGCGATTAAGGTCTGTTTTAACTCGCCAATAGCTTTCAAGGCTTCTTCCAACTCAAGTGAATGCATACCGGGCTGTTTGATGTTTAGCTCGGTCAATTGTTGCTCGTCGTAGCCTTGCAGCAGGCTCCAAGAACGAGCGTAATCGCTAATCACACGAGCAACCGCTTCGCCTTCTGTTGAAACCAAGCCTTGATTGGTCAGGGTTCGGCTGAGCAGATTCACCGCCTGCTCAAACTCTATGCCACGCTCGGTTAGACGGCGCTGGTTGAGGGTATAGCCTTGCACCAAGTAGTCTTTTAATACTTGAGTTGCCCACTTACGAAATTGCACACCACGCTGAGATTTCACGCGGTAGCCAACTGAAATAATCACATCTAAGTTGTAGTACTCAACCTGATAGATCTTACCGTCAGCGGCAGTTGTTGCATTTTTTGCAACAACTGGCTCCCTTTCAAGCTCACCTTCAAGAAAGATGTTGCGAATATGGCGAGATATCACAGACTTATCCCGACCGTATAGATTAGTCATCTGATCTAAACTCAGCCAAACGGTCTCTTGCTCCAGCGTCACCTCAAGGTGGGCTTGGCCATCTTCGCTGGTGAATATCTGTATTTGCTGGTCATTCATGAGTGTTGCCTCCCAGGTTTACATAAAGCGCCTTGCACTCCAAAGCAAGCAGCACTCAATCCAGCAGTGGTCACCTTTGCATATTAAAAGAGACTCCAGCGCGCCCGCCCTCAGGTGGTTAAGTAAACCTTAGCACAAATACTGGCCATTTATACAGTAAAAATTACTACCGCTTGGCAGGAACGAAACGCAACACCCCCACCACCACCGAGCCCACCAAAAAGCCAATCACCGCCGAGCACAGCGTATTGAAGCTCCAGCCCAGCGTACCTCCCAAGGCGCCGGTGGCATCGCGAATGCCTAGCTCAATATGATGCACCCACTCATAGGGCGCGTTGAACCAGCCCGTTCCCTCGGCTCCCAAATTTACCATCAAGATATGCCCACCTACCCACAGCATGGCGATGGTGCCCACCACCGAGATGGTCGCCAGTACCTTGGGCATGGCCGTAACCAAGCCACGGCCCAGGGCTTGTACGCCCGAATGGTCTCGCTGGGCAAGCTGTAGGCCAACATCGTCCATCCTGACCAGCAGCGCCACCACGCCATACACCAAAACAGTGATCACAAACGCGACCACGACCAAGCTGGCTAGCTGTGACCAGAACCCCTGATGAGACACCGTCGCCAGCGCAATCACCATAATTTCAGCAGAGAGAATCAGGTCGGTGCGGATGGCACCACTCACGATCTTCTTCTCGGCTTCCGGCCCTTTTTCGACTGCGGGCTTTTCATCGTCATGCTGGCCAGAGAGCTTATGCCACACCTTCTCCGCGCCCTCAAAAGCCAAGTAGGTGCCGCCTATCATCAGGATGATCGGCAGTAGCCCGGGCAGAAAATGATTCAGCAGCAGCGCCGCCGGTAGGATAAAAATCAGCTTGTTGCGGATAGAACCCAGCGCGATCTGCTTCACAACCGCCAGCTCACGCTCTGCCACTACCCCGTGCAAATATTGCGGCGTCACCGCCGCATCATCCGGCCGCCTTCGCCGTCGCACGCCCAGCGGCGGCGCTCACATCGTCCAGTGATGCTGCGGTCAACTTCGCCAATGCGGCAACGTCGTCCAGTAATCCGATTAAACCGCCAATGGCCATGGGTGCTTCCTCCGTGAATAAGCATTGCAGACAGTAAAGCACACGGTGGCTGGGGCGGGCGGACTCTTTTACGCCAAGGGCAGTGTCGTTTCGCTCCCTTCATGACCTACCCTCACTGCGTCTCTTCGAAGAGTGGCCTTCGAGGGAGCGCGCTATGGAGTGAGGAGCACTACGCTAGGACGGAATTTTCAGGCAGCGTGATTTGCCCCATTAGATAAGGCGCAACGCGGCCTTTAATCATCACGCGCTCGCCTTCTACAACGCAGCTCAGCGCACCTTGGCGCGCCCCACCCTGGCGGGCAGTCAGTGCTTGCTTACCTAAACGCGCTGCCCAGTAAGGTGCGAGCGACGTATGCGCCGAGCCGGTCACCGGGTCTTCTTCCACGCCGACCTTAGGGCCAAACCAGCGAGAGACAACATCCACATCATCGCCTTTCGCAGTAACGGCTACACCACGCCCTGGCAGCTGTTTAAGCCGCTGCATATCCGGTGCAAGGCGATCAATCACACTCGCCTCTTCAACTACCACCACAATGTCATCCGAGATCAACAGCTCCTCAATCTCGATACCGCCCAGGGCAGCGGCTACCTCTGCATGCATGTTTAGCGGTGCGAGCGTTTTTGCGGGGAAATCCATCGCCAGCACATCGCCTTCACGGCGAACGGTCAGTACACCGCTTCTGGTTTCAAAGGCCACCGCCTCGGCCACCACGCCCAAGGCATGGAACACCACCCAGGCCGCCGCTAAGGTGGCGTGGCCGCACAGATCCACCTCCACCGAAGGCGTAAACCAGCGCAGGTGATAGCCCGCTTCCGTGGGTACGAAAAACGCGGTTTCGGAAAGGTTATTCTCCGCTGCAATGGCCTGCAGCAGCGCATCATCCAACCACGCCTCCAGCGGGCACACGGCTGCCGGGTTGCCTTCAAAGGGTTTTGAGGCAAAGGCATCTACTTGGTAGAGGTCGATGTTCATGGGTTATCCCAAAGCAAATAAAAGAATCTCATCAAGATATCGTAGAAACGTGCATGCAGGTGAGGGTTAGCAAAGTCCAGCAGACGGCAAGCACGCTGAGCCTCCCTATTAGCGGGAATAGCCTTCTAGGCATTGCCTTTGCGACGGTGGCCCTGGTTATGATTGTCACGGCGCGCTTTGCCGAACGTTTCGCAACGCGCTGGGGAATTACAGGCTGTGCCTTGCGTGGCGCGCTGTAAGACTTCAGCGACATGGCCGCTGATCGCCTATACCGGTGGAATGGCAGCGCTGACTCTAGTGTTGCTCACCGGCCTAGCGCGTGCTTAAGCATAAACGTAAGGGTAATACCGTTTCTGGCGGAGGCATCGAGCTCAATCGCGCGTCGTTAAGCGCTGAGCTCGTCTCCGCCTGGAAGCCATCACGGCCACTACCGCGATGCAAAGGGCAACGGCAACACCCGCCCACACAAAATGGGAAAGGCCGCTTAATCGCTCAAACAGTGGCGCAAGGGCCTGACCAAACATATAACCGAGCGTGACCCAGGCCATCGCCCAGAGCAACGCTGAAATAGCATTGAGCAGGATAAATCGTGGCCATGGATAATCGGTCGTGCCAATCGTCACCGCACCGGCCATGCGTAGACCGTAAAGGAAGCGCAAGGAGAACGCGAAAACGTCCGGGTGGGCGTTGAACGTGGTCACTACACGCCCACCCGCTGCGCTACCCTGAACCGAGCGAACGATAGCGCTATTGCGCCCGCCATGCCCAAGCAGGAAGAACACTTGATCCGCCACGAAAGAACCCAATGCCAGGGCGATGATAGCGGGCCAAACGCCGATCAAGTGCTGATGAGACATGATGCCGCCCAGCATCGCGATGCCCTCGCCCTCCAAGCTAGCCCCCACGAACAAGCCGAAGCTGCCATAATTCGCCACCAAATGCTCAAGCGTCATTTGCGTTCATCCATAAAGTTACCCCGGAGCCGTGGGCGGCACGTAAACGCCATTTTTATAGCGGTTCGGGATGATGCGGAGGGTTGAATAGGGCTTTTTAGCGGCAGGCAGCTTATTCAATCTGCGAGAGGCATTCAACAGCAACGCACGCAGCCCACACCCATCAGTGCAGCTAAACCAGCAACCCGTTATTATCCTGCTAACTACTTTGCCTACTGGCATCATGCACACCACACCTACTCACTGGGCACGCTATGCATAACCTATGGATTCCCGTCGTCGCCATTTTCATCGTTGCGGGCCTGATATTCGGTGGCCAAGCCTACTCCGAGGCCCAGCGTGATGCGCACATTGCCGCAAGCATATCGCAACACCTTGGCAGCCAAACGCAAGCCGACATCTCGCATTTAAAGCGCGTCAACAAGGGCTATGGGGTTTGCGGGGATTATCACCTTGCCAACGTTGAGCATGGCCACTTTTACTACAACAGCGCCACCGAGAACCTAGCGCTAGGCACCGATGCGCCGCTGTACCAAGACAACTGCGATAGAGTTTCTGACTAACGCCTTGGAACCTATCGTTCTCAAAAGAGAACCCTAACCCACCTCCACGGAGTAACGCGTGCTGCGCCCGCCGCCGGGTAGCTTGGAAAGGCAGCCTTTCTCCACCAGTTCTGCCAAATCACGCGTGGCGGTGGCTTTACTCACCTTGGCAAGCGACTGGTACTTGCGGGCATTAATACCTTGCGCAAACTCCTCCCCTGCGGTGTCCAACAAACGGTTCAGCACCTTAATTTGCCGCTCGTTCAGTACCGTAGTGGCATGGCGCTGCCAAAAGGTGGCTTTCACTAACACACGATCAATTCTTAACAGCGCCTGCTCAAGCGCCTCTTTCAGCGTATCGAGGAACCACAACAGCCAAGGCGTAATATCGAGACTGCCCTTCTGGGTGTTTTCGAGGTAGTCGTAGTAAGCGCTTCGTCGCGCCATGATCGCCGCACTTAGAGAGTAGAAGCGCACCGATTGCCGCTCTGACTGCGCAAGCGCCCGGTCGGTGACTGCGCGGGTGACGCGCCCATTGCCATCGTCAAAGGGGTGCAAGGTAACCAACCATAGATGTGCAATACCTGCGCGCACCAATGCATCCAGCCCCTGCGGTGGATGGTTGAACCACGTCAGAAACGCATCCAATTCGGCTTCCAACTGTTCACGGGGCGGCGCTTCGAAATGAACAGTAGGCCGATCAAGCCGCCCCGACACCACCTGCATGGGATGATCACCGCGCAACTCGCCCACCCGTACCTGACTCATCAAGCCAGGGCCTTGCACAAACAGCATGGACTGCCACAGGCACAACCGCTCATGGGTAAGTGGCTCATCCAATTGATGCGTGGATTGCAGCAATAGCTCAACCAACGCCTCGGATTCTGGGGTTGTTCTGCCAGACATACCGGCCTGCTCGATGCCCAGCTGGCGAGCCACGGAAGACCTTACAGAGCCAACATCCAAACGTTCGCCTTCAATTTCGCTGGTACGAATCGCGTTCTGGATCAGCGCATCCATCTCCACATCCAGATCCGCCTGCCCAGGCGCTGCCTCGGTTTTACCCAATACGCGCCCCTGTAGCAGCCGCACGGCATCTAACGTAGGCCGCAGCGCGGATTCGTCCCACTCAAAATGCGGCCAATGTGGCTGTTCCCAGATATACATGAGCCGATTGCCCCGCCTATTCAGATCATATTATGAGCCGATTATGGCGTTTATTTGGCTCACGTGCCAACCTACAGCACTCTTATATGGTTAGCACTATATGAACACAAGGCAGACCTAAGAGCTGCTCCGTGGGTTCATTACGTTCTACAAGGTCTAGTGAAGCGCTTCTTTCGATCTCAAAAGAGTGCATCTGACTCCATCGCTTCGAAGCTTTATGCCAAGCGAGTGTCGTAATGAGTCGTGGAATTTAGTAAATACCAGGCAGAGAAATCAAAAATTAGTCAAAATCGGCATTAGAAGTCTCTCTTAACATTCAAGCCTTAGCCTGAGACTCAATAGGCAGCCTAGGGCGTAAATCAAGAAGGTGTACATGTATATAGACTCCACTTCCCAAAGCCTGTTGTACTCTGTCAGCCTCTGCAGTTAGCAACGCCAACAACTCCTCCACTTTAATCATGCGTTTCTCAACTGGATGTTGCCATTGACGGTCTTTCGTAAGAGTAACCAGCAAAGCTCCAGATTTACTATGTTCCGCCGCCATATATTTTCTGAGCAATTGATCTTCAATTGTATTTAGCAGCTCTTTCGCCGAGCGCTGTGCGTTACCCAGTTTGAGTTCAATCACAGCTTCATGCTTTGAAAGAACTGAGCGCAGACGTATATCAGTTTCCTTTTCGTCCGCTGTTACCGCCTCTTGATCAACGGTGTAAAGTGAATTGGCAGCACGCCTAAGTTCGCGCGCAATTACTCGACGCATTATTTTTTCATCTGATATCAACGCCCAGGCTTCTCTTGGTGAATCGTCGTGCAATAAAAGGTCATCAAGATCAGATAACCGATCCTGCAATAAAGCAAACATGGCTTCATTCGTTGAGGCAGGCGCTTCCCCGCTACGATCAAGCGCTACCATTTGAACCTCATCAAATGCGTCAGCATCAATCTCTTGCGCCCAACTTTCTTCTGCCACAGCCAAAATGCGATCTTTGAAATGAGCGCACAAAGGATCTGCGGCCATCTCGAGCTTGGTAGCAAAGCCCTCCTCGCCTTTCGCGTTGAGTAATGCCGTTACAATGCTATTGCGTGCCTGTTCCGCGTTGTCTCGAGTATCCGGTGAATAGGACCCTTCGTGGTGCGCATCGTCTTGTATTCGAACGTGGCGATAGGCCAAACGAAGAAGCCTCAGCAGTAGTTGTGGCGTGAACCGTTCGTCACCCAAACCAATTCCGTCTTGGCGATCACCAAAGAGGCTGGCCAGCCATGTCACAGCGTCTGATCGCTCAGATGGTTCAACTATCTCAATCTGATCCGCCAGCTTTTCGACACTCGTCTGCGGATCAATTCGCATTAAGGTCGACAACCAAACAAGGCGCAGCGAAAACGGCAATTGTTGTTCCAATCTTTGTAGTGCCCGTTCTTGAAGTCTCTGAATTTCCGCAGCATCGCCATGCTTCAAGATAACCCGTGTGACTTGCCGAACCCTTTCGGTCAATCCGGTCGTGTTATCGGTGCCATTAATCCAGTCCCCACCGTCATCTAGCCAGGATTCTAGTCGTGGTAAAAATAAACTGGCTACCCTCTCAGGCGCATAATCAATTCCTTGAAGTAGGCTCGAATGTCCACGCTCACCTGACGGCCGGTTCAGCTCCCACGACAGTTCATTTCCAAGCGTCCGGTCCACAGCGTTTGGGTGCGTGTCTACGAGACCTTCTATCCACTGAGGCAGGCCGTTCAGTTCAATCAGAGCGTACCGCGCGGCTAGCTCGGCTTCGGCATCGCCGAGTTTAGCTGCCCAGTCGGGGGCCTCCGCTTCGGCGTAGATCGCGGCCAGACCAAGTTGCCAACGTACAAGAAATGTATTGCGCTCGCCTTCGGGCCTTTCGCTGGGAAAAGTTGGGTGGTCATCACGCCAGATCTTCATCAGCACCCGGCGAAGCTTGTCGGCCGTTTCTTGATTAAATTGCTCTTCAATGAATCGCCGGTTCCAGCCTGACGATCGACTGTCTTCACCATCATGACTCATGGCGCGCCACAAGTTCCAAGCAGTGTTCCAGCTTTGCTCCGTCGAAAATGCGTTTTCAGGCTGATTGGCAACTTCTCGCCAGAACTGAACCCAGCTCGCGCGGCTCTTGGCTTTTCGCCGCTCTTCTTGCTTCTTTCGTTCAGCCTGCTTCTTTTCCCAACGACGATGCTCTTTGTCGTGCTTCGATGGTTTCAGCGAGTCGTCAAGTCTTTGCACGAATGAAGGTTCATCCACTACTAGAGGCCTAAGTCCTTCAACGTGTTTTTTCCATGTATCACGATCCGGCGACAGACGGATGGCTGCCTCCAAGAGCATTGCGCGTTCACCCGCATCTCGGGTTGCGTCGCCTAGCGCGTCGCTCACCCAAGGCAGATCTCGATCCGGTCTTAGCTGGACGGGACCATCGCGAATTATGATCTGTGCGAGCCGTCTCCAAGGGTCTTTAATTTCATAGAGTGACTGAATCAAAGCGTCCTCAACCCAGAAGAGACGCGCATTATGCTCTGCGTTCAGATTGCTCAACCGCTCGCGAAGGGACTTGATTGGCTCATCGTCGCCATAATCCCGATGGTGTAATCGCAATGCGATTACACCAGCATGCAGCCAATGATCGTCTTGGCTTATATCTAAGCCTAGTTTACATGTTGCTGCGAGTGCTCCGCTAAGATATGGCCGATCACTAGTAATGTGTGGCCACTCTTTTCGCCATTTAATCCCCTCTGATACTAGCGCAAGGAGACTACCACGAAGTTCCTCAAGGTCAGTGAGATCAAGAGACGCTCCTGCTATCAGGTGTGGAAGTTGCCAGCTAAAATCGCCTGTACTTCGCTTCTGTCGCTTTATCCATCGAAGGGTTCGACAAAGCTGCTCTATCGACATGTACTTTGGGAAAAGGCGTAGTACGGCACCGCGCGAAACTCTGTCAGGCCAGAGATCATCAGAATCAGCTATACTTGCAGCAATTCTCTTCAATCTCTCGTCAGCAAGGGCTACTAATGCGTCAATGGATGTTATGCGCTCGACTGCGGGTGCTGCAATGTCCTGAGCGATATCGAATACGATGTCGGAACAAGCTTCTATCCGTCCCGCCTCGATAAGACTGATGAGGACGCCCCGCACATCCGGACTCTCTACTCCGTCACGCCAAATCCTGTCAATTTCATCTGCCAACTCTTTCGATGCAAAACGATGAACCTGAATGTGCGGCACTTGGAGGCCTCTCCAGCCACCTTGGCCATAACGGTTAGCGTAGGCGCGAAGAGCTTGATTTCTCTGTGTTTGCATTAGCGACTCTGGGTCGCCTTCGTCCAGAAGCACTGCAGGTTCATTGTCCCGCAAGAGTTCAAATATCCCGTCTTCTTGCAAAGCTAGCCAACCCACCACTGGTCGCTTGGACGGGCGCACTATTGTCTTACCTTTGGTCTCCGCGAAGAGAAGGCGTTTAAGGGCTCGAAACGGCATGCCTTTTCTTCGAAATGCTATCAGCCGCTCCGCAGCAAGATACTCGGCAACAGAGCGGTGATGGAAGCGCACCCGGCCATAAGAAGCGAAGCCAAATAGCGGACGCTCGAGCAGTGCTTTTCGTTCGTTCGGTTGCCAATCGGATAGGATGATCGCGGGATCTAGAGCGGCCTCCTCATCAAGAGCGTCAGACGCTGCACTATGACGAATTGTTAGACGACGTGTCATCTGAACAGCAAGCGCGAGTCGGCTAGCTCCCTCAATTGCCTTATCAACAGACAGTTCCGCCGGTTCAGGTCTGTCATCGCGAGGAAGCAACTTCACGTGAACATTCGTGGCAACCTGGTCTCGATGTGTTCGAATGCGCTTGTGCTCACGCCAGTCTGCGCACAGTTCAATGAGGTCCTGAGGCCTGCGTGCAAACTCAAGAGCATTGCGCCGTCGTAAATCTTTAAAAAGAAGATCGGGATCGCTCACTTCCTGATGTCGACAAAAATCGACGATCTGCTCGTCCGACAACGGCATTAAGGCTACAGACCGCCAATCGGGCAATTGATTCTTGCTTCTGTTGTCGTGGTGCTTCTGATGCTCACGCATTGCAATCTTCGCAAATGCCTCTTCACCTGAATTTGAAGACGGCGCATAAGGAACAGGTAATACATTGTGGACCAGCTGTTCGTCGAAGGGTATGGGTCGTGTAGTGATGACAATCCGCGCTCGGTGAAGCTGATTTCCGATGCACTTTTTCAGTCGTTTGAGCGCACGTTCAAACGTACCCAACGTCAATTTTAGCTCGTCAATCGAGTCCAGAAAAAATGTCGCCATCTCGGTCTGTGAGGCAAGCCAAGCGTCTAGCCGGGCTTCCTCATCCGCATCTACCAGGCTGCGAAATTCTTCAGTCGCTAACGCAGCCAATTCAACGAAGAATGCAGGCTCTCCCGCAGCCCAAAGACGCTCCGACTGTTTACGGCATTCGTAAGTTTTCCCTGCGCCCGCCTCGGAAATTATCAGTACACGTTTAGAATGCAGCAAATCATTCCAGGTAACGCCTCGAGCCCAGCCCAAGCCAACTAAGAATGACTGCTGGTCAGCCTCAGTAATTTTCCCATCAGGAATGTCTTTAAAGGTTCTTTTTATCATTATTGCTAATGCCACCTCTGAACTGTGAACTGATCACTCTCGTATCTAATGTCCTCGGTTACAGCCTCGACCTCTTGAAAACCCAACTCATTGAAACGCATTAGCTATATAGAAAGCCACTCAATGACGCGGCATAACAGCTCCTACAAGCTTATAAATTGTTGTACAGGATCATGGAGCCACTACAGACAGAAAAACACTATGATTGGTTATGCAGAGCACTCTGAATTCACCTACACCAAAACACAAAAAGCCCGCATATACACGGGCTTCCTGAGTGTTTATTGCCAACCGCTACTAGTCTATGCAGAACGTATAATCACTCCCACTCAATCGTAGCAGGCGGCTTGCTGGAGACATCATAAGTCACCCGCGAAACCCCTTCCAACTCATTGATAATACGGTTGGACACCTTCTCCAGCAACTCGTAGGGCAGGTGCGCCCAGCGGGCGGTCATGAAGTCGATGGTTTCGACGGCGCGGAGCGCGATGACCCATTCGTAGCGGCGGCCGTCGCCTACTACGCCAACCGATTTCACCGGCAGGAACACGGCGAAGGCTTGGCTGGTTTTTTCGTACCATCCGGCGGCGCGCAGTTCTTCGATGTAGATGGCATCCGCGTCGCGCAGAATGTCGGCGTACTCTTTCTTCACTTCACCGAGAATCCGCACGCCCAGGCCGGGGCCAGGGAACGGGTGGCGGTAGACCATATCGTAGGGCAGGCCGAGTTCCAGGCCGAGTTTGCGCACTTCGTCTTTGAACAGTTCGCGCAGCGGCTCGACGAGCTTCAGCTTCATGGTTTCCGGCAGGCCACCCACGTTGTGGTGGGATTTGATCACGTGCGCTTTGCCAGTTTTAGAGGCAGCGGATTCGATCACGTCCGGGTAGATGGTGCCCTGGGCCAGGAACTCCACGCCTTCAATTTTGCTGGCTTCTTCATCGAACACGTCGATAAAGGTGTTGCCGATGATTTTGCGCTTGGCTTCCGGGTCTTTCTCGCCTTCCAGCTTGCCGAGGAACAGCTCTTCGGCATCTACACGAATCACCTTCACGCCCATATGCTTGGCGAAGGTTTCCATCACTTGGTCGCCTTCGTTCTTACGCAGCAGGCCGTTATCCACGAACACGCAGGTAAGCTGGTCGCCAATCGCTTTGTGCAGCAGCGCGGCTACTACGGAAGAGTCGACACCGCCGGAAAGGCCTAGCAGTACGTGGCGGTCGCCTACTTGCTCGCGTACGCGCTGTACTTGGTCTTCGATGATTTGCGCGGGCGTCCACAGCTTTTCGGCTTTACAGATATCCAGCACGAAGTGCTCAAGAATCCGTTGGCCTTGCAGGGTGTGGGTCACTTCCGGGTGGAACTGTACGCCGTAGAACTGCTTCTCTTCCCAGGCCATGGCCGCAATCGGGCAGCTCGGGGTAGAGGCGGTCACAGTGAAGGTGTCGGGGGCTTTGGCGACTTTATCGCCGTGGCTCATCCATACATCCAGCAGCGCGTTGCCGGTGGCGGCGTCTACGTGGTCTTTGATGTCTTTAAACAGCGCGGTCTCAGCGTCGATTTGAATCTGGGCATAGCCAAACTCACGCTGGTTAGAGCCTTCTACCTTGCCGCCCAGCTGCTCGGCCATGGTTTGCATGCCGTAGCAGATACCAAACACCGGCAGGCCCATTTCGAACACGCACTGCGGGGCGCGGGGGGAATCCAGCTCGGTGACGGATTCCGGGCCACCGGCCAGGATGATGCCATTGGGGTTGTATTCGCGAATCTCTTCTTCGGTGATATCGAAGGCGCGGATTTCAGAGAATACGCCGATTTCGCGAACCCGGCGGGCAATCAGTTGGGTGTACTGGGAGCCGAAGTCGAGAATCAGGATCTTATGGGCGTGAATGTCACTCATGGCGGAGCCTCTATAACGCGGAACGGGCCGCATTGGCTAAAAAGCAAGCGGCGGGGCAATGCCCGCCGCCGTGTAACTTAATGCGCTGGTTAGCTCACCCGGTAGTTGGGGGCTTCTTTGGTGATCTGCACGTCGTGAACGTGGGACTCGTTAAAGCCAGCGCCGGTGATTTGTACGAATTCCGGCTTGGTGCGCATTTCTTGAATATCGCGGCAGCCGGTGTAACCCATGGAGGCGCGCAGGCCGCCCATCAGCTGGTGGACGATAGCGCCCATCATGCCTTTATAAGGCACGCGACCTTCGATGCCTTCCGGTACCAGTTTTTCGGCACCGGCATCTTTGTCTTGGAAGTAGCGGTCGGCGCTGCCTTGGTTCTGGGACATCGCGCCCATGGAACCCATGCCGCGGTAAGCTTTGTAGGTACGGCCTTGGTAAAGCTCAACTTCACCCGGCGCTTCTTCGGTACCGGCCAGCAGGCCACCTACCATTACGGCGCTTGCGCCAGCGGCAATGGCTTTGGCCAAGTCGCCAGAGAAGCGTACGCCGCCATCGGCAATCAGCGGAATGTCGAACTCTTTCAGCGCTTCGGCCACGTTGGAAACGGCGGTGATCTGCGGTACGCCAACGCCTGCCACAATACGCGTGGTGCAGATGGAGCCGGGGCCAATGCCTACTTTCACGGCATCTGCGCCTGCTTCCGCCAGCGCTTTGGCAGCGGCGGCGGTGGCGATGTTGCCGCCAATCACTTGAATCTCGGGGAAGTTCTCTTTGATCCAGCGAACGCGGTCAATCACGCCTTGGGAGTGGCCGTGGGCGGTGTCGACGATAATCACGTCAACGCCTGCTTCTGCCAGTGCCGCTACGCGGTCCGGGGTTTCCGGGCCGGTGCCTACCGCTGCGCCTACCAGCAGGCGGCCGTCACTATCTTTAGCGGCCATCGGGTAGGTGCGGGCTTTTTCGATATCTTGGAAAGTCACTAGGCCGCGCAGATGGAAGGCGTCATCGACAATCAGCATTTTCTCGATGCGGTGTTCGCGCATCTTGGCTTTGCTGGTTTCAAGGTCGGTGCCTTCTTTCACTGTTACCAGCCGCTCGCGGGGAGTCATAATGTCGGCAACGCTGTCGCCCACGTTGGGCTGGAAGCGCATGTCACGCTCGGTCACGATGCCTACCAGGGTTTCACCTTCCACCACTGGGAAGCCGGAGAAGCCGTTTTCGCGCGCCATGGCCAGCAGGTCTTCCAGCTTGGCTTTGGGGCTAACGGTGACCGGGTCTTTAACAATGACGCTCTCGTGCTTCTTCACCTTGCGCACTTCAGCGGCCTGTTGGGCCATGGTCATGTTCTTGTGAATGATACCGATGCCGCCTTCCTGAGCCATCGCAATTGCTAGACGCGCTTCGGTCACGGTGTCCATTGCAGCGGAAAGCAGGGGAATATTCAGAAAGAGATTGCGGGTCAGGCGGGTTTTGAGGCTGACATCCTTTGGCAGAACGTCGGAGAAGCCGGGAACGAGGAGTACGTCATCGAACGTAAGCGCTTCTTGGGCCATACGTAGCATAGCGGCAACACCCATTGAGAAGTGGGAAGATGGGGCGTGAAAAGTTAATCGCCTATTATAACGTTTTGAGGGCCGCCCCAGCAATGCAGAGTCGCGGTTAGACTTATACCAATTGCTAATGACGTAGGTGGCGTGGCGGTCATATGCGCCGCTTGCGAGCACCCAGTGCCTCGTTTGAGGTATCGTGTCACCGAAGAAATGATCATTAAGGCCACCGATGGAACCGACAAGCACGTCCCCCGCCCCCAAAGCGCTCTCCGTGAGCCAACTCAACCAGCGCGCCAAGCAAACCCTGGAGCGCGATGTGGGGGAAGTGTGGGTAGAGGGCGAGCTTTCTAACGTCTCCCGCCCGGCCTCGGGGCATATCTATTTCACTCTGAAAGACGACCGGGCGCAGATCCGCTGCGCGCTGTTTCGTCAGCGGGCGCGCTTTGTCGCCGCCCCCATGCGCGATGGCGACCAAGTGAAGCTACGCGGGCGGGTCTCGCTGTTCGAGCCACGAGGCGATTACCAGCTCATTGCCGAAGCGGTGCAGGCCGCAGGCCTAGGTGAGCTGCTGGCGGCTTATGAGCGTTTGAAAGCGCAGTTGGAAGGTGAAGGCGTGTTTGCCAATACGCGCCCCCTGCCCTTTCCGCCCCGCAAGATTTTGATTTTAAGCTCCGCCACCGGGGCAGCTATTCGCGATGTGCTGGCTGTGCTGGCCGCCCGCTGGCCGCTGGCGGACGTGACGCTGATTCCCGTACCGGTTCAGGGCGCAGACGCCGCCCCGGCGATGATCTCGGCGCTCGGCTTACTCAACCGGCAGGCGCGGCTAGACCCCGAACAAGATGTGGTGCTGATCACCCGTGGTGGCGGCAGCCTGGAAGATCTCTGGGCGTTTAATAACGAGCATCTGGCGCGGGCGATTTTTCACTCCCGGCTGCCGGTGATGTCGGCAGTGGGCCACGAGGTAGATGTCACCCTAGCGGATTTTGCCGCCGATATGCGCGTCCCTACTCCATCCGCCGCGGCTGAACGGCTAGTGCCCGACCAACACGCTCTAAAGCGCCAGCTTGCTCAAGCGGAGCAGCGTTTGCACCGAAGCATGCAGGCGCGGTTAGAACGCGATAGCCAGCGGCTAGATACCCTGCGCGCCCGCCTTCGCCACCCCGGTGAGCAGTTGGCTCGCCAGCGCCAGCATCTCACCACGCTGCAGCAGCGCCTTACCCGCGCTATGCAGCAAACGCTCGCCCAGCAAAAAGCCCAAGTGGCCCAGCTCACCCGCCGCCTCGCCAGCCAAGATATGGCACGGCTACACCGTGCCGAAAGCGAGCGTATACACAGCCTACAGCGCCGTTTGGCCAGCGCAATGCAGCGCATGTTAGAAGCGCGGCAAGCACGCCTGCAAAGCGCCGCCCGCGAGCTGAACGCCGTCAGCCCACTGGCCGTACTCGGCCGCGGCTACGCCATCGCGCAAGATGAGCAGGGCCAAGTCGTCCGCCGCGCCGAAGACACCCAGCCCGGCCAACTGCTCAAACTGCGTCTGGGCGAAGGTCGCCTCAACGTCGAAGTAAAACGGCGCTACAAGAAGCATTGAATTACCGCTCGGTAATCATTAGACCCCTTTAAATACAGCGATAGCAAAAAATTACCGTTCGGGAATATTTTGCCAGCAAGGTCATTGCCTTTCGGCTATTCTTACCGAACGGTAATTTACGAGAGGCACTCGCAATGGCGACTTCAACTCCTCCTGCGACCCTAGTACGCACCTCACAAGAACTAGGCGCGCTGATAAAACAGGTGCGCCAATCCCAAGCGCTACTGCAAAGCGACGTGGCAGGCCTTGGCGGTACCGGTAACCGTTTTATTGTCGACCTAGAACGCGGCAAACCTACGCTTCAACTGCAGAAGGTGCTCGATACACTCGACTTGATGGGCTTAGAGGTCGTGGTTCAGCGTAAGGGGCAGCTGCATGAGCGCTGATAAAGAGGCTCTGGATCTTTACTGGAAAAACCAACGTGTTGGGCGGTTATTTAATGAGCAGCCCCTGCGCTTTCAGTATGACGACAACTGGCTAACGTCGCCTGAGGCGCGCCAGCTTTCACCACGCCTTCCAATAACAAAACCTGTGCATAGTAGCGATGATGTACTGGCGTACTTTGAGAACTTACTGCCCGAAGGAGAGTTGCGTCGCCACATCGAGCTTAGTCATCATACGACAACGGTATTTGGCCTATTAAAATCGGTAGGTGGCGACACCGCTAGCGGCTATCTATTGCTCTCGGAAGGGGAAAAGCCCCAACCTGCTAGCTATCGCCCGACCAGCTGGGAAAACATCAACACACTTTTATATAGCGGAGCGCAGAATGAGCTTTCCGAGCAGCTTGTTCACCATGCCCGTATCTCGTTAGCAGGCGCCCAGAATAAGCTGCTGCTAATGGTCGATGAACATGGCAACCCAGCTATCCCAAAGGGCGCCGCTCCTTCTAGCCATCTATTAAAACCCGATATTAGAGGTTTGAACGGTGTTTGGTGCTCTGCCCTGAATGAAACGCTGTGCATGCAGCTTGGGGCGGCACTTTCGTTAGAAGTGGCCGAGACTACCTTCCAGCCAGATACACGCGCTTGCCTGATTAAGCGATACGATCGCGTAATGAACCATAAAAACGGTCAATTAGAGCGCATCCATCAGCTAGATTTTTGCCAGTTAGCAGGTACCCCTTCAACGCTCAAATATGAAAGTGACGGAGGGCCAAATTTACTCACTTGCCGACAGCTCCTACAGCAGGTCGGCGTGCCTGCCAGTGATCTGCAACGCTTTATTCGATGGTTTTTTTACAACTTGTTGATTGGTAATAACGACAGCCATGCGAAAAACCTATCTATCCTCCATACCCCAGGCGGGGTCAGGCTGGCCCCATTTTACGATTTAATGTGTACCACGATTTACAGCGGTTTATCCAAGCGCTTTGCCTTTCAGGTTGATGGTGTCGATCATCCCGGTAGCATTGAGCGCCAGCAGTTGGAATCTCTCGCCAAAACACTCGGCTTCAAGCCTGCTTATTTCCTTCGCCTGGGACTGCAGCTTGCAGACGAAACCCTCGTTCACTTACCGAACGCGGTACAGTGCCTTTCACAAGTTGCACAGCCTGGCAATGAGCAGGTAATGCTTGAACGCTTATCCCAACGTATTGCCTCTAATTGCCAAAAAATGGCTCGTCGTTGGAAAGCCGACTCAACGTTGAAGTAAAACGGCGCTACAAGAAGTAGCGCCGTGGCATGGGTGATGAGAGGAACGGGGAATGAGCGGGAGTAACCGCTATGGCAGCGGCGGTTTGCGCGTTTCCGAGGTTGGCGTGGTGGTATTCGCCCCATGGGTCGTGGGATTGGCGCTGGTGGGGTTATTAGCGCTGTTGGCGGTGTTAGTACCTGCGCCCTGGGTGTTGCCTGATGGCGTGCTAGAGCCCGCTAACCCCGGCTCGTTATGCTGGGTGGGGTTATCATCCTCTTTATGCCCCTGTTCGCGCTGCTCATGGGCGTGCTGTTTGACCGATTCCGCTTTGTCGTGAATCGCGTGCTGCGCTTTATCCACTTCCGCCTCGCCCATTTTGGTCGCTTGATCCATGGCTTGGTTGCGGTACTCGCCCAGGGTTTCATTCTCTTTGCGCGTCATGGCGCTCATGCTGGCAAGCGCCGCCCCCAGAGCAAAGCCTAGTGCGCCAACCACCAGCGGGTGGTCTTGAATAAAATCGGAGGAGCGGTCGCTGGCGTGGTGTGCGCGCTCTTTCATGTGGTCCATCCGGTCATGAACCCCCTGCTGAGCATGCGCCATGGAATCGTGCATACGACCTCCCATTTGATGTGCTGTATCGCCAACATGTTGCGCGGCACCTTGGGCACTATGACCAATATGGCGAGCACGCTCTTTAATGCCGTGACGATGCTCTTCTGAATCGCTGCGCGGGTCGTGCTGCCCGGCACTGAAACGAGATGGGTGCATCACTTCATCAGGATGCGGTGGCGTGGCATGGGCATCGGTGGCATAGCCGTGATTAGGGCCATAGGCATGGCCACTTTGCGGCTGACTTTGGCTGAGCATTAACCAGCCAAGCCCTGCGCCAGTGAGCAGCGTCGGCACCGGGTTTTGCTTTACGGTGGTGCCTAAGTTGGCAAAAAACTCATTGGCCCCGCCGTGGCGCAGGTAGTCGTAAGTGCTATGCAGCCACTGCTCTGGCGAAAAGCGCTCTTCGATTTGATGCAGCGTGGCGTCTAGCCGCTCGCGAGATTGATGAATCTCTTTTTCGATCTCGTCCAGATCACGCTGTGCCTGGCTGTGTGAATGATCATGCTCGCTCATTTCACCTCCTCCTTGACGTGCTGCTGGTGCTGCTTGGCCATCGCTTTATCGGTGCGCAGGCTATTCATGGTGCGGTTCGGCATCAGCCCTTGGGCGTTGAGGCTCTTTAACCCAGCCTTGAGCATCACCACGCCAATCAACGTGACCACGGCACCTACCACCACGGCCGATAACCAGGGTCGCGTTTCAGGTGGCAGCACCCCGTTTAACAGCATCACCAGCGCTGCCAGCAGGGTTAAAAACCCGCCAAACAGCACGGCACCCGCCGTGGCAATGGCTCCTAAGCCTGCCATCGCTTGGTGGGTTTTTTCCGACATTTCGGCTTTAGCGAGCGCCGCCTCGCCGCGTACCAGGGCGGTCACTTCGTTAAGTAACGTGGATAACAGCGTGCCCATTGAGCTGCTTTTTTGGCTATCTGATTCCATTCTTAATCTCCCGCTTCCTGCATGAAGAGTGATGTAAGCGCTTGTTTAAAGAGATTGCTTAAAGAGATTGATTAAAGCGTTTGGTCAGGAACACTAGCTTCAGAAGACGCGGCAGGCGCAGGTGCTTTATCGGGGGAACTGCGCAAAAAGCGCGTGACTAAAAAACCAGCGGCAATGGCACCACCAATAAACATGGCAGGCTCGCGGCGGCCATAATCTTCAGCAGCACGGCAGAGGCTGTTCAGGTCTTTATCCCGCAGGCGTTGAGAAAAGCGCTCGGTTTGGTCAGCGAGCTTTCTAGCCTGTTCCGAGCAGAAGGGTTGCTGCTGGCGGTCAAATTCATCCGCCGCGTTTTTTAGCACCGTACCCAGGGTATGGGTGTGATTGGCGGCGTTTTCACGCTGGCGTTCATAAACGCTTTCGGCCTGTTCGCGGGCGGCGTCTTTGATTTCATCAGCACTTTGCTGGCCTTTTTGCTTCAGTGTTTCGTGGTCAGTGGTATCGTGATGCGGTCCTTGATCATTCATGGTGACGTTCTCCGTGTCAGTGAAACCTCATCAGAACTATAGCGAGCATCCGGCCCCTTTCAATTTAAAAACACCGAATTAACGAATAGCCCTACTTATTTCAATAAACATTAAGAACAAACTCACGAAAACATCAAAAGCTTCCTATCGACAAACTAAAAAAGGCGCTAACGATAGCGCCTTTTTAATATCACTCTTACTTATTTCTTTTCTGATTTTTTATTGGTATCCGTATTAACGTGGTGCGTATCGGGCATCGGGTTTGCGTCATCATGATGGTCGTCACGCTTATCTTTCTTCTGGTCGTCTTTATCAGGGGACATAGTACCTCCTACTCCTTGGCG
Source organism: Halomonas sp. SIMBA_159 (assembly GCF_046536035.1). Taxonomy (NCBI): domain Bacteria; kingdom Pseudomonadati; phylum Pseudomonadota; class Gammaproteobacteria; order Oceanospirillales; family Halomonadaceae; genus Halomonas; species Halomonas sp. SIMBA_159. Next base: position 33,044 of record NZ_JAWJBT010000008.1, on the reverse strand, counting down.
GTGGTCGAGACATTACTGGGATAAAGCCTCACTCACTATAGCTGCTGCAGGGGTTCTTGCCATGGTGCGCAATCCGCCTAACATCATCACCACTTACTTACGTTTAATCAAAAACCATTTATAACAATCACTTAAAAAAATAAGCAGGAGCAATCTCCTATTGATCGTCTGTTTAAATAGCCTTTATTAATTCTCGCTATTCCAGGTTACTGATGCGCCCGCACCATTTGCTCTACCCTTCGCCTTTGGTCTACGTTGAAAGCTCGACATTCGGCAGCTAGCCGCCTGAGGAGACGGGCAGCCCTGCCAGTTAATCGAAGCGATTCGTGCACACAAAGGAGTGACCGCACATGAGCGACCAACAGCAACCCCCACAGCACCAGAACAAGCAGCCCGGCGATGAACACGCCATGCGCCCAGAGCCGGAGTACATTCGCGAGCGCTATCGCGGCGCTGAAAAACTGCTCGATAAAGTGGCCATTATTACCGGCGGCGACAGCGGCATTGGCCGCGCTGTGGCCGTGCACTACGCCCGTGAAGGGGCGGATAGCGTGATCGTGCATCTCAAAGAGACCAAAGATGCCGAGGAAACCAAGCGGTTAGTGGAAGCAGAAGGACGCCGCTGCCTGGTGTTGAAAGGCGATGTGGCCGCCCCGGCGTTTTGCCGCGAGATTGTGAAGCGCACCCTGGATCACTTCGGCAAGATCAACATCGTGATCAATAACGCCGCTGAGCAGTACGACTGGAAAGATATTACCGAGATCCCCGACGAGCAGCTGCAGCGCACGTTCCAGACCAACATCTTCAGCCACTTTTACCTGACCAAAGCCGCGCTGCCCCATTTGAGTGAGGGCGATACGATCATTGCCACCTCCTCCATCAATGCGTTCAAGGGCAACGACACGCTGATTGATTACACTGCCACCAAAGGTGCTATTCAGGGCTTGGTACGTTCGTTGGCAATGTCGCTGATGGATCGTGGGATTCGCGTCAACGCCGTGGCCCCAGGGCCTATCTGGACGCCGCTGATACCAGCGAGCTTTGAAGAAGATAAAGTAGCGGAATTCGGTAACCAAGTGCCGATGAAGCGCCCCGGCCAGCCTAGCGAAATCGGCCCGGCGTATGTCTACTTGGCCTGCGAAGAGTCGTCTTACATGAGCGGCCAAACACTGCACTTAAATGGCGGCGTGATACTCAATACCTGAGCAGCCTTCCGGGGCGGCGTAGCCGCCCCAACCTACCGCTCACCATTCACCTTTTTCTACTCACCTTTTTCCACTCACTAACGCTTACCCCGCCAAATTTTTCACCAGCACCTTAGATTTACGGGCGTGGTTATAGGCTTCGCGTTTTAAAGGCGGTAGGTCTTCAAGGCTTGCGGCGCGGAAGCCGCGCTCTACAAACCAGTGAGCGGTGTGGGTGGTGAGTACGAACATTTCGGAAAGCCCGCGCTGGCGTGCCCGACGCTCAAGGGCTTCCACTAGCCGCTCGCCGCGTTCGCCGCCCCGGTAGTTGCCGTGAACGGCAACACAGGCTAACTCACCTACGGTGGTTTCAGGGAAGACGTGTAGCGCCGCGCAGCCGATCACCATGCCATCCCGCTCAATCACCATGTAGTCATCAATCTCGTGCTCTAACCGCTCTCGCGAGCGGGCTACCAGCATACCGCGCCGCTCTAGCGGCTCTAGCAGCTCTAGCAGGCCTGCCACATCGTTCAGCGTGGCGGGGCGCAGCTGTTCGTAGCGGTGCTGGGTAATCATGGTGCCCACGCCGTCACGGGTGAACAGCTCGCCCAGCAGCGCGTCGTGATTGCGCCACGAGAGCAAGTGAGTACGTGCGACGCCTTCGCGGGCGGCAGTGCAGGCAGCACTTAAATGCCGCGCCAATTCGCTGCCTGGCACGGCATGCTGCAGGCGTGGCTCGGCTTCAAAGGGGGAAAGCTGACGCAATAGCGCGCCCTGCTCGTCCTCCAGCCCTTCCGATTCGCCCAGCAAAATCAGCTTATCGGCCTTTAGGGCCACGGCGGCGTGCTGGGCCACTTCTGAGGCGTCTAAATCGAACACTTCACCCGTGCTGGAAAACCCCAGCGGCGGTAGCAGCACTAGCGAGCCTTTTTCCAGCAGCCCTTCAATGGCGCTGGCCCGCACCCGGCGCACTTCGCCGCTGTGGTCAAAATCCACTCCTTCACGTACGCCAAGCGGCTTGGCGGTGACCAAGTTGCCGGAAATCACGCTAAGCTCCACGCCGTGCAGAGGCGTGCTGGGCAGGCCAAGGGAAAGCCGTGCTTCCAGCCATAGCCGCTGGTGCGCCGCGACCTGCTCAACGTGGGCCATCACCGCACGATCCGCTACCCAACGGCCATCCACCCGGGTGGGCTCTACGCCAGCGGCTGTTAATGCCTCGTGCACCTGGGGGCGAATACCGAACACCACCACCAGCCGCACGCCCAGCGTGTGCAGCAGCGCTAAATCTTGGATGAGCTGCTCCCCTCGGCCAGACGCCATGGCTTCGCCCTCAATCAAGATGACAAAGGTTCGGCCTCGGTGCGCATTAATGTACGGTGAGGCGTTACGAAACCAATCAACAAAGGGGAAACGAGTATCCAAGGGCCGCTCTCCGGCAGCAGGTGAGTGAAAGTAACCACGCTTACTTTAACAGAGCATAAAAAACAGCGGCACCTTCTATTGCTACGATCTCTGATAAAGACCGGCCGCAAAGAAGATGCCGCTGTTACGCTGGGTAAACCAAACCCGCTGGGCTTGTTTAGCCAAACATGCCTTTAAACATAAAGAAGAACAGAATGGCTAAGCCCGCGCCAGCAGGCAGAGTAATCAGCCAGGACATCGCAATAGTACCGATCACGCGCAGGTTAAGCGCCGCCATACCACGGGCAAGCCCCACACCCAGAATCGCACCGACGAGCGTATGCGTCGTAGAGATCGGCAAGCCGGTACCCGAAGCAAGCACTACCGTAGTCGCAGCAGCCAGGGTGGCCGCAAAGCCACGGCTAGGGGTCAGTTCTGTAATGCCGGTACCTACCGTGGCAATCACTTTATGGCCATAGGTGACCAAACCCACCACGATACCGCCGCCACCCAGCACCAATACCCACCACGGCACCAAGGCAGAGCCTTCAATCTCGCCGCCGGTTTGCACCACGCTAATCACCGCTGCCAGGGGGCCAACGGCGTTCGCTACGTCGTTCGAGCCGTGGGCAAAGGCCATCGCACAGGCGGTGAAGATCATGAGTACGCCAAACGCGCGCTCCACATTGGCGTAGCCAAAGTGGTCGTTGGCATTTTTCTCAAACTTGATACGGCGCAGCATCAGCATACCAATCGCCATAATCACCAGCCCCAGCAGAATCGACAGCAGCAGGCTTTGATTAAAGGTCAGGTCCAGCCCCACATGGGAAAGGCCTTTGGTAAGCGTCACCATCGCAACGATAAAGCCGACCAAAAACACATAGCCCGGCACATAGCGCTTGGCAGCGGTAAACGGGTTATCGTTTTCAAAAATCAGGTGGTGAACCGATTTAAACAGCACGAAACCGATGGTGCCTGCCAGCAAGGGCGAAACCACCCAGCTCGCGGCAATCGTGGTCACAGCGCTCCAATCAACGGTCGAAGCACCCAGGCCTGCTACCGCAAAGCCCACAATCGCGCCCACGATGGAGTGCGTAGTGGACACTGGCCAACCTTTTATAGAAGCAATCAGCAGCCACGTGCCAGCAGCCAGCAGTGCGGCCAACATGCCATATACCAGCAGCTGCGGATCTTCTTGCAGCAGTTCTGGATCGATGATGCCTTTGCGGATGGTGTTGGTTACCTCACCACCCGCGAGCCATGCGCCTAGGAACTCAAAGACAACCGCAATGAGAATGGCTTGTTTGATGGTGATCGCTTTCGACCCCACCGAGGTTCCCATCGCGTTGGCAACGTCGTTTGCACCGACGCCCCACGCCATGAAGAAGCCAAACAAACAGGCCAGAATGATAAAAATGTCACCGTGCTGGGCAATAATCTGCATGAGTATCCCTTAGCGTGCGGTCAAAATCTGCAGGCGGCTACCGACGCGTTCAGCGCGATCAGAGACTTCACCGACCCACTCGATGATCTTATAGAGAAAGATCACATCCACCGGCGGCAGCTGGCTCTCGAGATCAAACAGCTGACGACGAATCGCTACCTGCTGGCTGTCGGCTTGGTGCTCCAGGGTATGAAGCTCACGAATCATGTTCTGCATCACATCAGAGACATTGCGACCAAAGCCAGATTCGAGCAGGTCTTTCAGCTCTTCAAGCGCTTGGCGCGCCTGAGCCACGCAGGCCACGCTCGTGCGCATGTAGTCGCGCATTGGCTCAGCAAGCTCATCGGGCACGCGCATTTTACGGCCCAGCATAATGCCGGTAATGTCGCGTACCTTGTTGGCAATTTTGTCCTGCACGCTGATCAAATCAAGCAGGTCCGAGCGCGATACGGGCAGGAACATAGTGTTGGGCAGGTTCAGCCGCAATTCTGTTTTCAGGGTGTCGGCGTCATGCTCTAAGCGCGTGACGTTCTCGCGCAGTTCAGCCGCCGTGTCCCAATCACCGGCAAGTGTTGCCTCAAAGAACGGCAGCAGTTGGTCGGCGCATTCATTGGCCTTGACGATGTGGGCCAGCAGCGGCTGGAATGGCGAGCGGCCAAACATCGCGGAAAAAGGGTTGGAGGTTACCATATAGCCTTTAGCCTGTTTTCGGGGAGCCTGGAAATGGCGGGCGTCAGTATAAAGAGTGCGCCCGCCGCCGTCATGAAAAGTTCATAATGCCATCAAAATTTAACCAAACTGTCACAACAATGAGGTGGCGATTGTCATGAAAAATACGAATGAAATGCCAGCGCCAACAGAAATAGAGCTGAAGCTGGCGCTTTCGCCCGCACAGCTTGGTGCCCTGCTACGTCATCCTGTGCTGGTTGACGCGCCACAGGAAAAACAAACGCTTACCAATACCTACTTTGATACGCCCGACGGTCACCTAGCGACTGCAAAAGTTGCCGTACGGCTGCGCCGGTTAGATGGGCGCGTGCTGCAAACGGTCAAAACAGCAGGCCACGGCGGCGGCGGGCTCTCCAGCCGACAAGAGTGGGAATGGCAAGTTCCTGAACACACCTTAGACGCCACCACGCTAGCGAACCTACCTCCGTTTCAAGCGGGCTTGGCAAACACCCTCTCCCAGCTGCTCCCTACGCTGAGCACCGACTTCACTCGCCGCAGCTGGCAGCTGCAATGGGAAGGTAGCCACATTGAACTGGTGTTGGATGAAGGGGAGATTGTGTGCGGTGAGGCGCGTGCGCCGATTTGTGAAGTGGAGCTTGAGCTTAAGGCAGGCGACCCCCAGGCCCTGTGGTCGCTGGCAGGAGCGCTTGCCCGTAGCGTGCCCCTGCGCCCCTCCGATAGCAGCAAAGCGGCGCGGGGCAATTCGTTGGGTAATCAGCAGTGGCTGCTGCCTGATGCCCAGCACCCTGCGGAATGGCTCCACCGCGCCACGGTCGCGCTGGATGCCTATCACGATAGCCACAACGTTGAACACTTAGCAGCGGCACAGCAGGCGCTAGCCACATTGGCCAAGCACCCTGAGCTGGATGACGCGAGCCGGGCAGATGCCGCCGTGCTGCCAACGGCGTTGGATAGCTCAGGCATGCCGAGTACCGACTATGGCGTAGCTGCGTTAACGTTGGCCCATCGCTTGGCCCACGAAACCGCGCTACGCTAAAGACGTTTTCACGACCCCTTAAGCCCACTTCAGGATGACGCGATGAGCTTTCCACTCACCCCTGGTGCCGAAGGACTCCGCGCCCGGCTGTTTCATATTATTTTTGAGTCCGATACGCCGGGTGCCAAAGCGTTCGATATCGCCTTGATCATCGCGATCATTTTGAGCGTTGCGGTGATTTTATTGGGCAGCATTGAGATCTATGCCGAACGCTACGGGCATATTTTTTTCTATATCGAGTGGGCCTTTACGCTGCTGTTTAGCCTGGAACTGCTGGTGCGGCTCTACTGCCTGGAACGCCCCACGGTTTATTTGAAAAGCTTTTATGGCATCGTCGATTTGGTGGCCATCATCCCTACCTGGCTGGTGCTGCTGGTGCCGGGTGCCCATGGGTTGGTGATTGTACGAATTTTACGCATTTTGCGTATTTTCCGTATTTTGCGGCTGATGGAGTTTGTCGGGGAAGGCCGCCTGCTGCTGGATGCGCTCAAGCGCAGCCTGCGCCAAATCCTGCTCTTTTTCAGCAGTATCTTGATGGTCGTGACGCTGTTTGCCGCGCTGATGTATACCATTGAATCGCCCGAGGCGGGCTTTACCAGCATCCCGATGTCGATGTACTGGGCCATCGTCAGCATGACCACCGTGGGCTATGGCGACATTGTCCCCGCTACCTCGCTGGGTAAATCGATTACCGTCATCTTGATGCTGATTGGTTACTCGATTATCGCCGTGCCTACCGGGGTATTTTCCGCCCAGGTGATTCGCTCTATTCGTGAGGACCGTTATTCAGAAGAAGCCTGCCCCGGCTGTGGTCACGACCGTCATGAAAAGCGCGCACGCTACTGCCTGCGTTGCGGCACTTGGCTGGATGAGAACAGCGAAGACCCGCGCAAAAAAGCGCACAAAGAGAGCAGCGACGATGAGACGCCAAGCGAGGATAAATAGCGCCTCGCCGATACGAAAACGGGGGCGCTAAGCGCCCCCGTGTGAGTAGTGCTCAGCTAACGCTACTCTTGAAACGGCGTTACATCGCCACGCCCTTCCCGCACGATTTTGGGCGGAAGTTCACGAAGATCAATCACGCTCGTTGGGTCAAGGTGGCAGGCACCGCCATCAATAATCAAATCCAGATGGGCACCAAAGCGCTCGCGAATCTCCTCGGGGTCGCTCATCGGCAGCGCCTCGCCAACCGGAATCAGCGTCACGCTCATCAGCGGCTCACCCAGCGCTTCTAGCAGCGCGTGGGTAATGCGGTGGTCAGGCACCCGCACACCGATAGAACGGCGCTTAGGGTGCAGCAGCAAGCGCGGCACTTCGGTAGTGGCATCCAAAATGTAGGTGTAGGGGCCGGGCGTGTGGGCTTTTAGCAGCCGGAACACGGCGTTATCCACTTTGGCGTAGGTGCCAATTTCGGAAAGGTCGGAACACACCAGGGTGAAGTTGTGCTTATCATCCAGCGAGCGCAGCCATTTAATCTTCTCGATGGCCTTTTTTTCGCCTAAATGGCAGCCCAGCGCGTAGCCTGAATCCGTGGGGTAAGCCACCACCCCGCCCTTGCGAATAATCTCGGTGGCTTGATCGATTAGCCGCTTTTGCGGGTTTTCCGGATGAATCTGAAAATATTGGCTCATCGCTTACTCCTGCCCGTAGGCATCTGTTAGCTAAGGTTTTTAGCGATATCACTTTTAGCTTAGCTGATTCAGCGGCTTAGCACCCAGCATACCGCTCGGGGCATCGCGCAGGTGGGCTAAACGGGGATGCTGCCAAATGGGCGGCGCAGCGGTACGGGGCACCGGGCTCATGCTGCCAGGCGCGGCATGGCTGCCGGGGAAGTGGAAATCACTGCCCAACGAGGCGTATAGCTCCCGCTCTACCAACTGGCGCGCTAAATCGCGGGTGGCGTCTGGGTTTTGCTGGCCGCTGACCAGCTCTACGCCCTGCCCACCTGCGGCCATAAAGGTATCCATCAACAGGCCGCGCTTGCGCCGGGTAAGCCCGTAGCGCAGCGGGTGGGCCAGCACGGCCACTCCGCCAGATGCCACTACCCAACCCACTGCTTCGCTAATTTCCGGCCAATGGGCTTTAACATCGCCTTTTTTACCACTGCCCAGGTAGCGCTTAAACGCCCCGGCCCAATCGGCCACCACACCTTCTGCGACTAACGCCCGGGCAAAATCAGGCCGCCCCAGCGGGCGGTCGCTGCCCGCCTGGGCGCGGGCTTTTTCCAGCGCATTGGGCAGGCCCATTTTTTCTAACCGTTCGGCAATCACTTCCGCACGTTTGATACGCGCCTCTCGCTGCTGCTCAAGCCCTTCGATCATCGGCCCTTGCAGTCCACCGGGCATTAATGCCACCACGTGAATATTAATGCCCTGCCAACGGGTGGATAACTCGCACCCCGGCACCAGGCAAAGCCCTGCCTGCTGGGCGGCGTGGCTCGCTTCTTCCACGCCATCCATGGTGTCGTGGTCGGTGAGCGACATGTGGGTCAAACCACGTTCAGCGCATAAGGCCACCAGTTCAGCAGGAGAAAGCGACCCGTCAGACGCGGTCGAGTGCATGTGCAGGTCAACCGAATAACGCTGGTCGGCATCGAACACGTCGGGAAGTTTTGAGACAAGCGCATTAGGAAGTAGTGGCATTAGCATGACGCCGTGTGGCGAGTTTGTCAGAATAGGCGTGTAGAACACGAATAGGCTCGCCATGGTGCGCGCTAACCGGGGTGCGGTCAATGCTATGGCCGATACGTTGCCCCTGCCTTCAAGGAGTTATCCCCATGCTTTATGCCATTATCAGTGAAGATGTTGCTAACAGCTTAGAGCGCCGTTTAGCCGCCCGCCCTGACCACCTCGCAAGGCTTGAAGCACTGCGCGATGAGGGTCGGCTTATTCTGGCAGGCCCGCACCCGGCCATTGATTCCGACAACCCCGGCGACGCGGGCTTTAGCGGCAGCCTTGTTGTGGCAGAATTCGACAGTTTAGAAGACGCCCAAGCCTGGGCAGACGCCGACCCATACATCATCGCTGGGGTCTATGCCAAGGTAATTGTTAAGTCGTTCAAAAAAGTTTTGCCTTGACCCTTAGGGGCGAGTGTGGAGGGTCCGCCCGCTTTTTCACAGAGCCTGTGGAAAACTCTGTGAAAACCCGGCGGACGCTTTTCTATAAGCCAGAGATAGCGCCCCGATTAACAAATTGATCATTTTTTAACCAACCATTCATCACCACGGATGCTCGCGTGACTCAACGCCCTGCCCAACCCCCAAGTTCCCTGCCACCCCTCGCGGCATTAACGGCCCCAACGCTCTCTTGGAACGATACGTCTCCCCATTCTGACGTTTTCGACGACCTCTATTTTTCCAGGGAAGATGGCCGCGCAGAAACCGAGCACGTTTTCTTAGGGGCCAACCGGCTTCCCGAGCGGTTTGCAGCTTGGCAGGAGGCGCGGGCCTTTGTGATTGGCGAGACAGGCTTTGGCACCGGGCTAAATATGCTCTGCGCCTGGGCCTGCTTTGAGCAGCTCGCCCCAAAAGGCGCACGGCTACATCTGTTATCCACAGAAAAATTTCCCCTCGACCGGGAAGCGCTTACCCGCGCCCTGAGCGCTTGGCCGTCGCTGGCCGGTTATTCACAGGTGCTGTGCGCGCTATGGCCGGAAGCGGTAAGCGGCATCCACCGCTTGCACCTAAGCGAGCGCGTCACCCTCGACCTGCACTTTGGCGACACCACCGAACGGCTGAACCTGTTGGAGGGCCAAGTGGATGCTTGGTTTTTAGATGGCTTTGCGCCCTCTAAAAACCCAGAGATGTGGCAGCCCGAGCTTTTTGAAGCCATGGCGGCCCGTTCACGCCCCGGTGCCACCTTTGCCACGTTCACCTGCGCAGGCATCGTCAAGCGGGGGCTGAAAGCGGCGGGATTTCACTGGAAGAAAGTGCCTGGGTTTGGCCGCAAGCGGGAGATGCTAGCAGGGGGAATTGAATCTCCCGCTGAGGATTTACGGCGCAGCACAACGCCCTGGTTCACGCCGCCTGCCCACTATGAAGCCAAGCACGTGGTAGTGATCGGCGCAGGGATGGCGGGCAGCACCGTGGCGGCAGCGCTGGCTAAGCGCGGCAAGCAAGTAACGGTGATTGAGCGCGATGCCCCTGGCGCGGGCGGCTCTGGTAACCGCCAGGGGGCGCTCTATGTGAAGCTGGCAGTAGAAACCAACCACCAAAGCCGTGTTTACCTAGCCGGGCTGCTATACAGCCAGCGCTGGTTTGGCCAACTGGCCGCCGCTTTTCCACAGGAGCCGCCGCTCTGGCAGCCTTGTGGCGTGCTACAGCTCGCGCTCAGCGATAAAGAGGCAAACCGCCAGCAGCGTTTTCTGGCCAATCATCCGCTGCCGGAATCGGTCGTGTCTGCACAGAGTGATGCGCTGAGCAGCCTAGCTGGCGTGCCGGTCTCTGCGGCCCACGGGCTATTTTATCCCCAGGCGGGCTGGGTTCAGCCCAAAAAGCTCTGCGAACAGCTACTGCAGCACGCCAATATCACCCTACGGCAGGGCGACGTCACCGAGCTGCAAAAAGCCCAGCAAGCCCAGCAAGCCTCCCAAACGGCGCAGTGGCAGGTCACGCTGGCCAGCGGTGAAACGCTGCAGGCTGATCATGTGGTAGTGGCCACGGCATCCCTGGCTAACCAGTTTGCGCAAACCGCCGAGCTGCCGTTGCAGCAGGTGCGCGGTCAGGTCAGCGAGCTAACGCTGCCAGCAGGCACGAAGGTGCCCACTAAAGTGGTGTGCGCGGGAGGCTATGTATCACCACCAATGGATAACGTGCTGACCTTTGGCGCGAGCTTTGTGCCCAATAACGCCACGACGCAAGTGGTCGAGGAAGAGCACCAGCGCAATATCGATGAGCTACGCCAGGCACTCCCAGAGTGGGTTGCTGCGCTAGAGGCAGCTGGCGTTACGTTAAGCCCAGAGGCACTGCAAGGCCGGGCAGCGGTACGAGCCGCCAGCCCCGATAAAACCCCTTACGCTGGGCCGGTGCCCAACGCGGCGGCTTGGCAGATGGATTACGCAGTACTGCGTAAAGATGCCTCGAAAGTGCCGCCTGTTACTGGCGAGCACTATCCAGGGCTGTGGATATCCACCGCCCATGGCTCACGGGGGCTGGCCAGCGCGCCGCTGTGTGCGGAGGTTATCGCATCGCGCATTTGCGATGAGCCGCTACCGCTTGAGCAGCCGCTTATTGATCATCTACATCCAGGGCGGAGAGTCATTAGCGCGCTGGTGCGGGCTCAGTAGTCGCCCTCTTCTTCGTCATCCGCCAACTCTCGCCCAAAGGAGCGCCATTGGGCGAGAGTCATCACTTCGGTCATCTCAAGCTCTAGATCATGAGCAATGATCAGCTCATGACGGTCCAACTGCTGCCTGAGTTCGGCCACCCAGCCGCTCATGCCTTCGCCGGTGTCGGTGGTGTCGTAGCCTTGCCGGGTTACAAACGCTTCCAGCAGCGCGGTTAAGGTTTCTGGCGGCAGCATCCGCGCGGGCACTTCGATAAATCGGCTCATTCGCTTTGCTCCCAAGCGGCTAAACGATCAATAAAGGTGGCTTCGTCGATCACTTCAACCCCCAACTGCTCGGCTTTGGTGAGCTTACTGCCTGCAGCTTCGCCCGCCACCAGGCAGGTGGTTTTTTTAGAGACGCTGCCCGCTACTTTGGCCCCCAGCGCCTGAAGCCTCGCCTTGCCTTCATCGCGGGTCATGCTCTCCATGGCACCGGTCAGCACCCAGGTTTGGCCCTCTAACGGCGTGGGGCCTTGGGTGACTTCTGACTCTTGCCAGGTAATGCCCGCCTCGATCAGCGCTTGCAGTGTTTCCAGGTTGTGGGGCTGGCGAAAAAACGTGTGGATATGCTTGGCGACAATGGGGCCTACGTCATTCACCGCTTCCAGCGCCGCTTGATCGGCATCTTGTAGCGCTTGCAGCGTGCCGAAATGGTTGGCGACGTTAGCGGCCGTGGCTTCACCCACCTCACGAATGCCCAGCGCGTAGATAAATCGCGCCAGCGTGGTCTGTTTGGCTTTTTCCAGGGCGTTAACCAAATTAGTCGCCGACTTTTCGCCCATACGCGGCAAGCTCTTTAGCTGCTCTACGCTTAGATGGAAGAGATCAGCAGGCGTTTTTACCCACTCCTGATCCACCAGCTGTTCAATCAGCTTCTCGCCCAGGCCGTCGATATCCAGCGCTTTACGGCTGGCAAAGTGTTTCAGCGCCTCTTTGCGCTGGGCAGCGCAGTAAAGCCCACCAGAGCAGCGTGCCACGGCCTCGCCTTCCAGGCGTTCGATATCCGAGCCGCACACTGGGCAGTGGTCGGGGAAGGTAATTTCACGGGCATCCGCCGGGCGCTTCTCTTCATCCACCCGCACCACTTGTGGAATCACATCCCCTGCGCGGCGAATGGCTACCGTATCGCCGATCATCACGCCCAAGCGCGTAATCTCATCGGCGTTATGCAGCGTGGCGTTAGAGACCGTCACTCCTGCGACGGTGACCGGCGCAAGGCGCGCCACCGGCGTAATCGCTCCAGTGCGGCCTACCTGAAACTCCACATCGTTGAGGGTCGTGACTTCTTCTTGAGCGGGGAATTTAAACGCCACCGCCCAGCGGGGTGCACGGGCCACAAATCCCAGCTCCCGCTGGTGGCGCAGGTCGTTGACCTTAATCACCACGCCATCAATGTCGTAGCCGAGCTGGTCGCGTTTAGCGCCTAGCTGCTCGCAGTAGTCGGCTACCGCGCCGGGGCCGTACATCGTGGTTAACTCTGCACTAGTGCGAAAGCCCCAATCTTTGAGTCTTTCCATTTGCCGACTATGAGTTGGCAGAACGCTATCATCCAAGTTAGCCATATCGATTCGGGCTACTTGATACGCATGAAACTCTAGCGGGCGAGTCGCCGTAATGCGCGGGTCTAGCTGGCGTAGGCTGCCAGCCGCAGCGTTGCGCGGGTTGGCAAATACTTTGCTGCCTTCTTCTCTGGCACGCTCATTGAGCGCTTCAAAGCCGGAGTGGCGCATAATCACTTCACCGCGCACTTCCAACAGCTCAGGCACGCTTTTACCCATGAGCTTAAGCGGCACCGAGCGCAGGGTACGCAGGTTAGAGGTAATGCCTTCCCCTGTGCGGCCATCCCCACGGGTCGCACCGCTGACCAACACGCCCTGCTCATACACCAGCGATACCGCTGCGCCATCCAGCTTCGGCTCGCAGCTAAACTCAATCTCTTCTGCCTGACACTCCAAGCGCTCCGCCACGCGTTCGGCAAACGCCACAATATCCTCACGACTAAAGGCATTATCCAGCGAGAGCATGGGAATGGCGTGGGCCACTTCAGGAAAGCCCTCTGCCGGAGCGGCACCGACTCGCTGAGTGGGCGAATCAGGGGAAACTTGATCGGGGTGTTCGCTCTCTAGCTGCTTTAAACGCTGCAGCATACGATCGTAATCGGCATCCGTTAACGTTGGCTCATCCAACACGTAGTAGCGGTGATTGGCGTCATCCAGATCAGCGCGTAGTTGGCTAATCTCTTCCAGCAGGGTGGGGTCAGGCTGACTCATTCAGAAGTTCCGAAGATAAATAAAACAGGTATTTAGTAACAAAAACACCCGCCTTCTGGGGGAAGGCGGGTGTTCGCGCAACGCGGCGTTTAGCGGGCCTGCATATGGCGATGCAGGCGGTGGCGACGCTCAAACTCATGAACACGCTGCCGCGCAAACTCAATGGTTTGTGCCGTCATCACACTACGGTTTTCATCTTTTAGCTCGCCGCCCATGTGGCGTACCACCACCATAGCCGTTTCCACCATCGCCTCAAAGGCAGCCGAGCTATCTACTGCACCGGGCAGCGGCATTAAGAAAGTGATCCCTGGCGTTACGAATTCATCCATCTCTTCAATCGGGAAAGAGCCGGGCTTCAACACGTTCACCATAGAGAACTGCAGCTCGCTATCCGGGCTTTCCGTTTCAAAACGGTGGAACACACCCATAGTGCGGCTGTAACGGAGCCCGCAGGCCATCATCAGCTCGAGCAGCTTGCCGCCATCAAAACCATCTGGGTCTCGCGACAGCACGCTAATCACGATCATTTCATCAGCGTTGCCCAGCGTTTCTTTGGCATGTTCACCATTCACATCGTGGCGAAGGGCTTTTTCCAACGTAGGATGCGCGCGCACCACATTATCCTGCGCCGCGATCTCGTCTTCATACTCAACGTCATACTCGTCGTCAAACGCCTGATAATGCTCTTCATAGCGGCTGGCACGGCTGTCTTCATAACGGTCAAGATCAGGCTCAGCGGGCATTGCCTGCATGGCTTCACGCTTAGCGGCGGCTTCACTAGCAGCCTCATCGCGGGCCTGGGCTTTCTCTTGGGCAATGCGCGCTTTTTCAGCTTCGGCGGCCTGTTTGGCTTCGCGGCGCTGCTCGGCTTCTAGCGCTTTACGCTCAGCTTTTTGCTTGGCGGCTGCTTCAGCTCGCTTGGCTTTCTCGGCTTTTTTGATGGCTTTCTCTTGACGGCGCTCAATAATACGGCGCTTAAAGGAACGGCCAATGCCTTCAAAATCGACTAAACGATACTCGTCGATCTCATCGTCATCTAGCTCGTGATCGCCTGCCGTGTCGGCGCGCAGCTGGCGGCGCTTGGGCGCATCAGACGCATGCTTGGCAAATACAGCATCTTCAGGCTCCGCACGCAGTACTGGCTCTGGATCAAGCGTCGGAACGGGCTCTTCAGCAGGCGCTGTATCCACTTTAGCCGCCACGGGCTCAGGTTCAGTTGCTAATTCAGGCCGTGCTTCTGGTTCTAGCTTAGCTTCTGGTTCTAGATTAGCTTCTGGCTCGCGTTTAGCGGTTGATTCAGCCTGCATAGAGGGTTCCGGCGCTGTTTCAGGCTCCGGTGTCAGCGCTGAGGTTAGCTCTGGTTCTGGCTCGGGCACTGAGTGTTGTGGCTGCGGCTGTGAAGCTGGTTTGACCGTTTCAGCCGCTGGCGCTGGCGCTGGGGCAAGTGTTGCAGAGACAGCGGACTTCGGTGTTGGCCGTGTTGCCGACACCGGCGTTTGTTCTGCTGGCTGGGTAGGTTCTTTTGCCACTTCCGCTTCACGCTCAGCTGTCGCAAAGAGGCTAGGCTCGCGACGCGGCGGCTCACTTTTCTCTGCCACCGCATCGTTTGAACGCAGGGCTGCTGTCTTAGGCTCCGCACGTTCTGCTGAGGGTGCAGATTTGGTGGTCGCTTTTTTAAACGAGCGGCGGAAATCCGACAGCACCTTGGAAGGCCCAGGATGCTCTTGGCGCTCTAATTTGGGCTTGTTACCAAGCCCGCTGTAATCTGCAGGCTTGACCACCCGAGCGCCGCCGTTAGGCAGTTCCCAATTGATTTCGGCTTCTTTCGCCTCGTCGTCTAACTCTTCTAGCTTGGCGGTGGGTAAATCCTTTACCGCTTGGTCTAGCCGGGGTACACGACGCTGACGCTGGAGCCTTCGCACACCGTCGACAACGATCAGCGAAACCAGAGCCAGTCCTAGAATGATTAACCACTCTCTTAATTCCATGTCGAGCATTCCATGGGTCATCTAACCGGTTACTTAGGCGAAGTACGAGGCACAACGCCAGAATATGGGAACCTTCTTATGAATCGATATTTAGCCTCAAGCATAGCGCGGTTGCTACGAAAAGGGCCAATTTTTGCTAATTTTCACACGTTTGAGCAAGTATGAGGGCTTTTTAGGCGAATTTTTCGACCTTATCAACCATCAAAAGTGCCATTTCCGCGTTAATTCATTCTCTGCGGCAGGTGGCTCAGCGCAAAACCCCGTGCGCTGCCTGTCCCTGCTTAGTTCACCTTATTTAAACGTTATGCTAGTGAATGTTTTTCACTATCGCTAGTTTCTTATTAACCCATGACTGCTTAACGACCAGCGTCTAGCGGTAAGGTCTGAGACTAACTTGCCAAGGCTGTCGCTGCACCAAAACGATGCCCGCAGCGGGACCTTGGCAACAAGCTACTGTTCTCAAAGCGTTTCACGCCTAAAGGCTTAACGAAGCCTTTCTTTTACCTAGCGCCTGATCCGCGCAGTAAACACATTGTGTGAAGCGCTCAACGCAAATAAGGAAACTCCTGGGAAGTCGCGTAAGGGCTTTCACAAGAGCTTTCACAAGAGCTGTCATAAGATCTGTCTAAGAGCTTTCTTTTATGGCAACGCGTACGCGCTACTCAACCAGCTCAGCGGCCTCATCAATACCCACGGAAACCAAACGCGAAACGCCGGGCTCTTGCATGGTGACCCCCATCAGGCGCTCGGCGGCTTCCATGGCAATCTTGTTGTGGGTGATATAGATGAACTGCACGCTTTCGGACATCTCTTTCACCAGCTTGGCGTAGCGGCCAACGTTGGCGTCATCCAGCGGAGCGTCGACCTCATCCAGCATACAGAACGGGGCCGGGTTGAGCTGGAAGATGGCAAAGACCAGCGACAGCGCAGTCAGCGCTTTTTCCCCACCGGATAGCAGGTGAATCGTGCTGTTCTTCTTACCCGGTGGGCGGGCCATGATGGCCACGCCGGTTTCCAATAGGTCGTCTCCGGTCAGCGTTAACCAAGCGGCACCACCACCAAATACGCGTGGGAAGAGGGTTTGCAGACCAGTGTTCACCTGATCGAAGGTTTCACGGAAACGCACGCGGGTTTCTTGGTCGATCCGCTTAATGGCACGCTCCAGCGTTTCGAGGGCTTCGGTAAGCTCCGCGTGCTGGGCTTCGAGGTAGTTACGCCGCTCGGCCTGTTGGTCATACTCTTCTATTGCCGCAAGGTTGATCGCCCCCAGGCGGCGGATTTTTTCCGAGGTGCTTTCCAAGCGCTCTTGCCACGCAGGTTCGCTGGCATCGCTGGGCAGCGTACTGGCGAGCGCATCGGCATCGTGGCCCAGTTCCGCTAACTGCTCATCCTGGGTCGCTGCTTTAAGCGCCAGCGCCTGCACGTCCATGCGGCGCTGCTGGAGCTGTTCGCGGCTCTGCTCCAGATTGCGCTCATGCTGCTGGCGGGCTAACTCATCGTTGCGCAGCTGCTCGGCCAGCGCCTGTGCCTGCTGGCGCGTCTCGTTGAGCCGACGCTCCTGCTGTTCGCGTTGATGCAATAGCTCTTCAAGCTCTTCTGCGGCCAGCTCGTCGGGTTCGACCAGCATTTCACGGGACTCTTCCAGCTCAGCAATACGCAGAGAGAGGCGCTCTTCGGTATCGCTTGAGCGGGACTGCTGCGCACGCAGGCTGTCGCGTTCGGCTTTTAAGCGCTCACGTTCCAAGGCCAGCGCCTGCTGCCGCGCTTTGAGCGGGGCATGCTGTTGGTTGAGCTGCTCGCGCTGCTCACGCTGGCGGTGGCGCTGTTCGGCGCTGGTTTCGCGGGCTTCTGCGGCGGTTTCCAGTTGCTCCATAGCCGTGTGCCAACGAGCGCGCTGCTCTTCTAAAGTAAGCGTTAACTCCGCCTCATCTTCTTGCAGTTGCGCCAGTTCGTCGTCCAGCTCCGTGGCGCGGCTGGAGAGATGCTCAAGGCGTTGGGCAAGCCGCTGCTCTTGCACTGCTAGCTGTTGGCGGGTGGCCGCGTGGTCGCGCTCCTGCTCCGCCTGCTGCTCACGGGTCAGTTCTAACGTTTCAATCGTCTCGTTGGCGGCTTCGCACTGTTCATCTAAGAGTGCTAGCGCCTCTTCGGCCCGCTCACGCTCTGCGGCCAGCTCCTCAAAGCGGCGACGCGTCACCAATAGCGCATCGACACCCTCGCCGTTCGACTGCTGGTGCAGCCAACCGCGACCGCGCCATACGCCGTCTTGGCTAACCACGCTCTCACCAACGGCAAGCATAGGCAGCAGCGCTTCGGCCGCCTCGGCGGTATCCACATAGTGAATACTTGCTAACCACTCCGTTAGCGCGCCTGCGCCTTTCACCAAATCGCTGAGGCGATTGCCTGCGCCTGCCGTGGCTGTGGAAGGCGGCGCTTGATCAATCAAGCACCACTCCGTCGCTAGCGCTTCGGGCAGCGCGTTTAGCTGATGGGCGGCTACCAGTCGGGCGTTTAACCAAGGGGCGAGTAGCCAGGAAATAACCCGCTCCCAGCCTTGGCTGACCGAAATGGCTTCACCCAAGCGGGGTGCAGCGGCGAGGCCATGAGCGGCTAGCGTTTCGCTTAGCTGAGGGTCGTGGTCAGCCAGGGCGGCATCCATCAGCGCCTGCAGCGAGGCAAGTTCGCCCTGCTGCTGGCTCAGCGCAGCGCGCTGCTCATCGCGGCAGGTTACCGCTTGCTGGTAGGCGCTTTTGGCACCGCTGTAGCGCTGCTGCCACTGCTCACGCTCCACTTGGAAGGCATCGGCACGTTGGTCGGCTTCTTCCAGGCGGGCTTGGTATTCGGCGTGCTCGTTTTGTAGCGCGGTCATGTCGGCCAGCTCGCCGCGCTGCTGGCGGCGGCGCTGCCCTTCTGCCTGCAGGCGGGCAATACGTTGCTCTAAATCACGCAGTTGGTCTTGGCTACGGTCGGCATCGCGGCTGGCCTCGCGCCAGCGGTTTTCGGCGTCGGCCCACTGCTGTTCGGCGGCTTCCAGCGCTGGCGTTGCGTCGGCCAGGGTTTGCTCGAGCATTTCGAGCTGCTCTTCCAGCGCTTCATGCTCGGGCAGCAGCTCCTCAAAGCGCTCGTCGATCACAGTGAGCCGCTCCTGGTCGCCCTCGCTGACCTGGCGCTGCTCGTCAAGATCCCGGCGCGCGGTGGCAATATCGTTGGCCAGCTGCGCTTCGCGGCTTCGGCGGTGGGCCTGGTCTTGCTCTAAGCGGGCAATGCGCGTGGTGGTTTCATAAAACTGCTGTTGGTGGCGGTCCAACACTTCGGCCAGCTCGTCGTGCTGTTCGCGGGCCTGCTCTAGGCGGGTTTCGCACTGGCGCACGCCAAACACGTCTTTCTCGACGGCAATTTCCAGCTCGCGGACACGGCTCTCTTGGTGAGACTGTTCGGCCCGCAGGGTGCGGCCACGCAGCAGCGCCAGCTCGCCTTTTAAGCGGTACTCCTGCTGTTTGAGCTCTTGGTAACGCTTGGCGGCTTCCGCTTGGCGCTTGAGGCGTTCGAGCTGTTTATCCAGCTCTTCGCGAATGTCGTCCAGGCGCTCCAGGTTCTCCTGAGTACGGCGCATGCGGTTTTCGGTTTCCCGACGGCGCTCTTTGTACTTGGAGATCCCCGCGGCTTCTTCGAGGGTGGCACGAAGGTCATCCGGGCGCGCTTCGATCAGCCGCGAGATCATGCCCTGGCCGATAATGGCGTAGGAGCGCGGGCCTAGGCCGGTACCCATGAACAGGTCGGCGATATCCCGGCGGCGGCACTTCTGGCCGTTGAAGAAGTAGTTAGACTGACCATCCCGAGTCACCAGGCGCTTGACGGCAATTTCAGCGTACTGGGCGTATAAACCGCCCATGCCGCCATCGCGGTTATCGAACTTCAGCTCGATAGATGCCTGCCCCACCGGCTTACGCCCGGTAGAACCGTTGAAGATAACGTCGGCCATGGATTCGCCGCGCAGGGTTTTGGCGGAGGACTCCCCCATCACCCAGCGTACGGCGTCGATAATATTAGATTTACCGCAGCCATTCGGCCCGACGATGGCCGTCATATTGCCATCGAAGGGCACGGTGACCGGATCAACAAAGGACTTGAACCCAACAAGACGAATAGAGGTTAAGCGCATTGCGACCCTTAGCGGCGGTGGCTTTCGTGGGATTTATTCAAAAACACGATTAATAACGACATCAGCCGTATTGTCTTCGTTGATGGCACCTACGCTGACGCTCTCCAAGTCGCCAAACAGGTCGCCCGGCTGCGGCGTGGCCTGCCCAGAGGCAGATACGCGCACTACCAAGCGCGCTTCGCGCACCTGGGAGATTTGCGCTTGCGGCGACATGGCGGCGGTATCGTCCAGCACCACGGTCATGGGCAGCTCAGAAACCTGCGCGCGGATCACTGCCAGCGGCGGCAGCTCGCCGTCGATATCCCGTGCGGTGATAAACACCGTGGCGTCGTCATTGACGTTGTCTACCAGCGCCTCATCCAAGGAGACGTTCACCCGCACCCCTTGGCCCTGCGCCGCTGCGGGGGCCTCCGGCGTTACGCCCATGCGCTCTTGGGCAACGCGAATGCCATCACGCAGCGACTCAGCCGTTTCCGGATCTTCGATGTTAGCAACAGCGCGACGCCAGCGGTCAATGGCCGTTTCATAGTCACCGTTATCGAAGGCGTAGATGCCCAACAGCCCCAGCACAGTGGGCTGACGGGGGTCTAACTCTAGCGTTTCATCCACTAACGCTTGAACATCAGGAGTTAGCTCACGCTCAGCCATGAAGAAGCGGAGCTGCGCCAGCTGGGCGAGCAGCGGTGGAATACGCCCTTCAATGGCAATCAAGCGCTCCAGCGCATCGGCGGCTTTTTCGGGTTGGCCAGTATCGCGGTAGAGCGGAAACAGCGAGCTCCACACGTTGGGGTTGTTGGGCTGACGCTCGGCCTCGGCCTCCATGCGCTCTAGGAACATCGCCATCGAGCCTTCTGGGTCGTTGCGAACCTCCTCTTGGATGGCGTAGAGCGTCAGGTCGCCTTCTGCACCATTCTGCTGGTACCAGAAGGTGCTGGCCCCCACCACGGCAACCATGACCAGCGGCACCACCAGTCGTCCAGCGGTCACGGTTTTTAGCGGGCGCTTAGTTTGGGTGGCAGTGTCTTCCAGCAGGCTGCGCTCTAGCTCTAAACGGTCTTCGTTAAAGCGAGCGTCGTCGATATCACCCCGCTCGCGGGCAGCCTCCAACGAAGCCAAGCGGCGTTGGAAAATCGCTACGTTCTGTTCAGCCGAGGTGTCATTGGCTTCGAAATGATCGAGCTGGTCACGCAGGGTACGGGCACCGCGCATGGGGGCAATTAATAGCCACAGCGCAGGCAGTAACAGTAAGGCAATCGCTATCCAGAGCGGTGTCATGAAGACCTCTCGCGGTTAATCAGGGCATCCAAGCGGGCGCGCTCTTCTGCGCTCAACGCTTTCGCAGACGCATTGCGGCGGGCGCGTACCATCAGCACGACGACCAGCATGCCTAGCACCACCAACCCAATGGGTAGCCCCCACAGCAGGTAGGTGCGGTTTTCCAGGCGCGGGTTGTAAAGGATGTACTCCCCAAAACGCTGCACCATGTGATTGATAATTTCGATATCCGACTGACCGTCTTGAAGCAGCTGATAGACCCGTTCGCGCATGTCGCCAGAGATCGGCGCGTCAGAGTCATCGATAGCCTGGTTTTCGCACAGCGGGCAGCGCATGGAGGCCGTGAGGTCACGGTAGCGCTGCTCCATCACCGGGTCTTCAAACTCGCGGAGTTCAATGCCTGCCGCGACAACGCTGCCCGCCAGCGTTAGCAAGACAGCAGCGAATATCCAACGCATTAACGCCATTTTCCCACCTCCGGCAGGATGCGCTCGCGAACGTCTTCAGGCGATACGTAGCCTTTATGGTGGTAACGAATGACCCCGTCGGCATCCACCAAAAACGTTTCCGGTGCGCCGTAAACGCCGAGATCAAAGCCCAGGCTGCCTTCAGGGTCGAAGACGTTCACTTCAAAGGGGTCGCCAAACTCGCTTAAAAACTCCAAGCCTTTCTCGCGGGTATCCCGGTAGTTGATGCCCACCATACGGATGCCGTTATCAGCGAGTTCTAACAGCTGCGGCATTTCCTGCTTGCAGGCGGGGCACCATTCGCCCCATACGTTGACGAGCGTGACCTCCCCTGTCAGCAGCGATTGATCCACCTGACGGTTGGCATCTCGCAACGTGGTGGCTTCGAACGCAGGAAAATCCCGCGCCATCAGCGCCGAATCCCGTTGAGAAGGGTCGCGCCCCAACCCCTGATAAAGAAACAGCGCGATGCCCACAAAACCGATGGGTAAAAGAAGCAGCAGCAGGCGTCGTGTCATACCGTGGCCTCCTGTGACGGAGCTTGATCAATACGTGAGGATGCCGGTTGGCGAGCGGCTGCGCGGCGGTAGCGTTTATCCGCGACGGCCAAGATGCCGCCGAAGGCCATGAGCAGGCCGCCTAACCACAGCCAGCGCACAAACGGCTTGTACTGGACGCGCATGGCATAGCTGCCGTCGCCCAGGTCTTCACCCATGGCCACATAGAGGTCGCGGAACAGACCGGGACGCAGCGCGACTTGGGTCATGGGCATGCCGGTGGCGAGATAGAGGCGCTTCTCCGGGCGCATTACAAAGCTGCGCCCATCTTCCCCGTGCTGTACCTGAATGATCGAAGTATCGGCCAGGAAGTTCGGGCCGCGACGGTTGGTGAGTTCCGTCATGGTGAACTGGTAGCCCGCCACTTCCACGGTGGAGCCCGGCGACATGCGTACGTTGCGTTCGATGTTGTAGTTCGAGACGACGGCAACGCCCACGATGGTCACCGCAATGCCCACGTGGCCCAGCACCATTCCCCAGTAAGAGAGCGAGAGCTTACGCAGCCCGGCGACAAACGAGCTGGCGTGGCGGGTCTTGTCGAACAGGTCGCGCACCATTGGCAAGACGATCCACAGCGCAGAAATAATGCCCAGCGACACCCACAGGTTCCACTCGCCGCCGTATAACAACGGCATGGCAATTCCCAGCACGATGGCAGCGGCCGCCGCGAGACCTAGCTTACGCCACAGCTCCCGGCCACTCATACTTTTCCAGCGCGCAATGGGCCCAAGCCCCATGAAGACACACATCACCACGGTGAGCGGCACAAAGAGCGCATTAAAGTACGGAGGGCCCACGCTGATTTTACCCAGGCCCAACGAATCCAGAATCAGCGGATACACTGTGCCCAAGAGCACCGTGACGGTCATGATGACCAAAATGATGTTGTTGATCAGCAGCAGCGAATCCCGCGAGAGCCAGTTAAAACCGACCTTATGGCTCACCCGCGGCGCGCGCAGGGCAAACACCAGCAGTGATAGCGTGACGTTAATCGCCAGCAGCATCAAAATGAAGAAGCCACGCGAGGGGTCGTTGGCAAAAGCGTGCACCGAGGTGAGGACGCCAGAGCGCACCAGAAAGGTGCCCATCAACGATAGCGAGAACGTCGAGATCGCCAGCAGCACCGTCCAGCTTTTGAACGAGCCGCGTTTTTCGGTCACCGCCAGCGAGTGAACAAGTGCCGTACCCGTTAACCAAGGCAATAGCGAAGCGTTCTCCACCGGGTCCCAGAACCACCAGCCGCCCCAGCCAAGCTCGTAGTAGGCCCACCAGCTGCCGAGTGCGATTCCCACGGTGAGAAACGCCCAGGCCACGTTGGTCCAGGGGCGTGCCCAGCGGGTCCAGGCGGCGTCTAAGCGCCCGCCCAGCAGGGCGGCAATCGCGAAAGCAAACACCACCGAAAAGCCCACATAACCCATGTAGAGCATCGGCGGGTGAACCACTAAGCCAAAATCCTGCAGCAGCGGGTTCAAGTCCGCGCCATCCTGCGGCATGTTGGGCAGCAGGCGTTCAAAGGGGTTGGAGGTCATGAGAATGAAGAGCAAGAAGCCCACACACACCATGCCCATAATGCCCTGCACCCTGGCCACCATGTCGCGGGGTAAGTCGCCCGAGAAGACCGACGCCGCATAACCCCAGCCCGCTAGCATTAAGCTCCACAGCAGCACCGAGCCTTCATGGTTTCCCCACACCGCGCTGAACTTGTAGTACCAGGGCAGCAGCGAGTTGGAGTTATTAGCCACGTTGGCGACACTGAAATCATCCAGCATGTAGCTGGCGGTTAAACAGACGTAGGCAATGGCCACGAACAAGAATTGGCCGGTGGCCATGGGTCGGCCATAGGCCATCCACAGCGGGCGACGGGTCGCTGCCCCAGCAAGCGGCATTACGGCCTGGACAACCGCCATTAATAGCGCAATGACCAGGGCAAAGTGGCCAATTTCAGGAATCATTTTGATTAGCATGAGCGCTCCGGATTCGCATTAGGCTTTATCGCTTGGGTACGGTGAAAGTAGCGATACGCCGTTAATAGTCACTTGCTTGTGGAACGCCCTGCTCTTCTAGGCGCTTGCCCACTTCGGCGGCTTTCGCTTGAAAGTCGGCCGGGGAGTAGCCTGCTTCTTCCAGTGCCTGTGCCACTTCGGGCGGCATGTAGTTTTCATCATGGCGTGCCAACACCTTGTCGGCGTAGAGGCGGCCATCTGCTTGTAGCTCACCCACCACCACAACGCCCTGCCCTTCGCGGAACAGGTCCGGCAGAATACCGCTGTAGTAAACCTCTAGATCATCCACGTAGTCAGTCACCACGAACTCAACATCCAGGCTTTCCGGGTCGCGGGACACAGAGCCCTCTTTGACCATGCCACCGGCGCGAATTTGGCGCTCCATGGGGGCATCACCTTGGGCAATTTGTACCGGGCTGAAAAACAGATTGATATTGGCGCGCAGCGCATAAAGGGTAAGGCCCACCGCAATGGCGGTGAGCGACAGCAACCCTAAGATGACAAACAGCTTCTGTTTACGTTTAGGCGTCATGGTGAACGTCCTTCTGAGCAGAGTTAACTGGCTCTTGCGGGGGCTGCGCGTGCGATGGCTGAGCGTTGCGCTGGGCATTTTCACGACGAACCCGGCGCTTTACCACGTTCAGTAGCTGGCGGCGTTCCTGACGTGCGTGCCACACGATCACTAGCATCAACAGCGCAGTGACTCCCCAGGCAGCCCACACGTAAACCGCGTGGCCGCCCATGGCAAAAAATTCGTTTAGCGAGGAAAAGGCCATTAGTTCGCCTCCTCGGCAAGTTCGCGCACCCAGCGCTTATTGGCTTCACGACGCAGGATTTCGCTGCGCGTGCGCATCAGCGTTAGGGCAATAAAAAAACTGTAAAAGCCCAATACCATGATCAGCAGCGGTGCCCACATGTCCATGGTCATGGCAGAGCGCCCTGTAATCGTGAAAGTGGCGGGCTGATGAAGGGTGTACCACCAATCCACTGAGTACTTAATAATCGGAATATTGATCACGCCAACCATAGCCAGCACCGAGGCTGCCCGAGAGCCGCTATCGCGGCTGCTAAACGCACCGCGTAAGGCGATCACGCCCAGGTAGAGAAACAGCAGAATCAGCATGGAAGTAAGCCGTGCATCCCACATCCACCAAGTACCCCAGGTGGGTACGCCCCACACGGCCCCTGAAAACAGCGCCACAAAGGTCATCGCGGCACCCAGCGGGGCCATCACGGTGGCGGCCATATCCGCTACCTTGATTTTCCACACCATAAACACCAGCCCGGAGACCGCCATGGAAACGAAAATAGACTGAGCTAAAAACGCCGCAGGAACGTGTACATAGATAATTCGAAAGCTATTGCCCTGTTGATAGTCTTCAGGTGCAAATGCCAGACCCCAGATGGTGCCCACCACCAGCAGCAGCGCTGCGGCCACCCAGAAGATCGGCTGCAGCTTGGCACTGATGGCATAAAACCACTTGGGTGATCTTAGTTTGTTGATAAAGGCCCACATGGTGTTCCCGTCCTCTAACCGTTAATGCTGATGCGTAGCGATGCGGCGATTGCCCAGGGCGCTAGCATTAGCGCAAGTGCTAATAACGCCCCTAAAATCGCCAGGTGCGCGGCAATGCCTTCGCCAAAAATAGCGGCCTGTACCGCACCTGCGCCGAAAATCAGTACCGGGATATATAGCGGCAGTACCAGCAAAGAGAGCAGTACGCCCCCACGGGCTAGCCCTACTGTTAACGCTGCGCCAATCGCGCCAATCAAGCTTAAGCTGGCCGTACCCAGCGCTAGCGAAATCGCCAGCACGGCATAGCTTCCTGCAGGCAGTGACAACATGATGCCCAGCAGCGGTGCCATCAGTGCCAGCGGCAAACCTGTTAACAACCAATGCACCGCCACTTTGGCCAACCCCAACGCCGCTAGGGGCTGAGGGGCCAGTAACAGCTGCTCCAGGCTGCCATCGTCATAATCGCTACGAAATAGGCTATCTAGCGACAGCAGCGCTGCCAGCAGCGCTGCCACCCATAAAAGCCCTGGGGCGATCGTGGAAAGCAGCTCTGGGTCCGGTGAGATACCAATAGGAAACAGGGTAATCACCAGCGCAAAGAACACCAACGGGTTTAGCACTTCGCCACGGCGACGCAACATCAGGGTAAGGTCGCGTTTGAGGGTTGCCTTTATGGCCACCATCAAACCGCCCTGGGGTGCATGCATAGCCACCTCTGGGGTGCTCAGTTGAGCGTGTGAACGTTGCAACGCTGTCTCCTTCTTACCCCAGCTGGATACGCCTAAGCACGGATGACTCGGTTAACGCATGGTGGGTCGTCACAATCACGCAGCCGCCCGACTGCGCATGCGCTACCAGCTGCGTCTCTAATGCCGCGACACCTTGGCGGTCAATCGCCGTGAAGGGTTCATCCAGTACCCAGAGCGCGCGCTGGGTGAGCGTTAATCGCGCCAACGCCACACGCCGCTGCTGGCCGGCTGAAAGCTGCCCGGCGGGAATATCCTCAAAGCCAGCCAGTCCAACACCAGCAATCGCTGCCTCGCGTGCGGACTCACTGCCTTCTTCACCGCTAAGCGCTTGATACCAAGCTAAGTTCTCAAGCGGTGAAAGGCCTGCTTTCACGCCGGGGGCATGCCCTAGATAGAGTAAATTTGCGAGAAAATGTTCACGGGCTTGGCGCATGGGTTCGCCATTCCAGTAAAGCTCGCCACGGTAATCGGTTAATTGGCCGGAGAGTATTTTCAGCAGGGTCGTCTTGCCGCTGCCGTTGGGGCCTTCAATGCGCACGATCTCGCCGCTTTGAATATCGAGATCGAGCCCTTCAAACAGCCAACGGTCGTCACGTTCACAGGCCAATTGTCGGGCTTGCAGGCACAGGCTCAAAAGACACTCCAGGCACATTGATTTTGGGTCGAACTCTACACGGAAAGGCCCTTTCCCGCCAGTCGCGCTCTGCGGTCTTGGGTCGCAGCGTGACTTCGCTTAACGCGCACTTAAGAAACCCAGGGGTAAGACAGCACTAGCACTGTATGCAAAAACAGGCTTATACTGTAACCACTGTATGAATAGCCATACCAGAATAAAACCACAGCTATTGACTCAATCAAACGCCTTGGCAACGGGCGCTGCATGGGAGAACACACTATGACGATTTGCCTACCCACACAGGTAACGTCTCACGTACCTTCTCACGTACTTTCTCACGCCACCTCGCAAACTCCATCTCAGCCGATGGCGCTACATGCGTCACGGCAACGCGTAGCGCCTTTGCACACTCGCCAAGCATCCACGCCCCACACCGTTACCCGGCGCAACACGTATGCGCTGCGTATTCGCGGCGACCGAATGCATAACTGCAACCTCTTCGATGGTGATGTGATTATTATCCATCGCCACCAGCACGACGCCCACCAAGAAACCGCCGTGGCTACCATTAATCAACGGGAAGTGGCGCTAAAACAGCTCTCGATTAGCCGCCTAGGCATTCACTTATGGCCTGAAGATGCAGCGATGCCCGAAGTCTTCCTGCATAATTGTGATATCCAGGTGCTGGGCATGGTGATGGGCGTGGCTCACCACGCGACTGAGACCCGGCATCATTAACAGGTTACCCACTCTGCCGGGAGCACTATTTGCGTTATCGAGTCCCTGATTTAGCCCCTGACACATGGCACACCGCCGAGATTGACGTTGAAAAGAGCCAGTTTCTGGTTTGGATGTGCCATGCACCCGACACGGCAGCCTTTGACGCCTTACTGCAGGCCGCCAAAGCCGCCCACCCTAACGCTAGCCATCACTGCACCGCATTTGTGGCAGGCCCACCTGGTGAGCAAACCCATATCGGCTTTTCTGATGATGGCGAACCCGGCGGCACGGCCGGTCGCCCCATGTTTCAGGCGCTGCAGGGCAGCCAAATAGGCCAGATTGGCTGCGTGGTGATTCGCTACTTTGGCGGCACTAAGTTAGGCACAGGCGGTTTAGCACGGGCCTATGCTCAGGCAGTCAACGCAGGGATTGAAACGCTTCCCACCCGCGATGTTGTTGAGCGAGACAGCTACTGTTTTAGGGTCAGCTTTGCCCAAGAGGCACAAGCCCGCGCCTGGTGCGACGAGCAATCATTGCCAGTTGAAGAAGCAAACTACGATGGCGAAGGCGTTAGCTTGACCATTGGCTGGCCTAAAGATACAGCGCTGGAAATCAGCGGATTGGAGAACCGTCTAAAAACGACGATTGAGATACAGCAGACCAGCTCCTAGCGCGCATAAAAAACGCGGTTTACGCGAGTCGTTACTCGGTAAACCGCGTTTTCACAGGGGCGAGACAGCGCTTATCCCCGGTACTTATCCTAAGTACTTATCCCAAGTACTTGATCATGACCCCTGCCGCTACCGCTGAGCCAATGACACCCGCGACGTTCGGGCCCATGGCGTGCATCAGCAGGAAGTTATGCGGGTTAGCTTCCAACCCTACTTTATTGGCCACGCGCGCCGCCATCGGCACAGCGGAAACACCCGCCGCGCCAATCAGTGGGTTGATGGGCATTTTGCTGACCAGATTCATCAGCTTCGCCATCAAGACACCGGCGGCGGTACCGATACCGAAAGCCACGATCCCCAGGCCGAGAATGCCCAGCGTCTCAAACGCCAGGAAGCTCTCCGCCATCAGCTTAGAACCCACCGACAGACCCAGAATGATCGTGACGATATTGATCAGCGCGTTTTGCGCGGTATCGGAGAGGCGCTCCACTACCCCACACTCACGCATCAGGTTACCGAAGCAGAACATACCCAGCAGCGGCGCTGCGTCCGGCAGAAACAGCGCGACAGCAATCAACAGCATCAGCGGGAAGACCACTTTTTCGAGCTTAGAGACCGGACGCAGCTGCGTCATGGTGATCTTGCGCTCTTTTTCAGTGGTCAACAGACGCATGATGGGCGGCTGAATCAGCGGCACCAGGGCCATATACGCGTAGGCGGCGACCGCAATGGCCCCCAGCAGTTCCGGCGCAAGCACGCTGGAAACGTAGATGGAGGTAGGGCCATCCGCACCGCCAATAATACCGATGGCCGCGGCCTGATTAAGCGAGAAGTCCATCACGCCCATCGACGTTAGCAGCACCGCCCCAAACAGCGTCGCAAAAATGCCGAACTGCGCAGCGGCACCTAAGAACAGCGTGCGCGGGTTGGCCAACAGCGGGCCAAAATCGGTCATCGCCCCAACGCCCATAAAGATCAGCAGCGGCGCAATGCCCGACGCAATGGCAACGCGATAGAAGCTATAGAGCATGCCATCGTTATAACCCACGTTCATGGCAACATCTTTAGCTGCACGCAGCTGATCCGGCGCTGCCGAATCGTGCGCGATGGCCTTCAACGTCTCACGCCAGCTCTCAACCCCTACCAGCGGATCTAGCGTTGCGCCCAGCGCTGCCGCAACCTGCTGCAGCACAGCAGGCTTCGCCACTTCAATGGCTTGATCCAACGCCGAAATCGCCAGCCCCGCTTCTGGAATATTGGCGAGAATGCCGCCAAAGCCAATCGGTACCAACAGCAGCGGCTCAAACTTCTTGTAGATCGCCAGATAGAGCAAACCCAGCCCCACCAGGATCATGGCCGCCTGGCCAAGCTCCAGGTTGTAAAGCCCGGAGCCCTCCCACAAGGTGATTAATTTATCCATTCCCGAATGCCCTTAAAGCTCAATCAGCGCGTCGCCAACGGAGACGCTGTCGCCTTCGCTGACGTTCACTTTCGATACCGTACCGGCGCTGCTGGCACGCACTTCGGTTTCCATCTTCATGGCTTCAAGAATAATTACCACGTCACCTTCGGCTACTTGATCGCCTGGGCGAACATTCACCTTGAAGATATTACCAGCTAGCGGTGCATCGATGCTTTCACCGCTTGGCGCTGGGGCGGCCGCCTCAGGCTGTGCAGCGGGCTGCTCCTGAATATCGCCAATCTCTCCACCTTCTGAAACTTCCACCACGTAAGCTTTACCATTGAGCTTCACGGTGTAGGTTTCCGGACCACCGGCAGGCGCAGGCGCCGCGGCGGGAGCCTCTGCCTTAGCTGGGGCAGCTGCCTGAGGCGCCTCGGGCGCTGGCTCAAAGGCGTCTTTGTTGTCGCGGTTTTTAAGGAATTTCAAGCCAATTTGCGGGAACAGCGCGTAAGTCAGTACGTCATCAACCTCTCGCTCATTTTCAGCGAGGCGGATGCTGTCAGCGCTGGCTTTCTGCTTCAGCTCAGTGGCGAGCTTGTCCATTTCAGGAGCAAGGTTATCTGCTGGACGGCAAGTGATCGGCTCACCGCCTTCTAACACGCGCTTTTGCAGTTCAGCGTTGAAGGGTGCCGGGGCAGAGCCGTATTCGCCTTTCAGCAGCGCCTGTACCTCTTTAGAGATCGACTTGTAGCGTTCGCCCATCATGACGTTCATGACCGCCTGGGTACCTACAATCTGCGAGGTCGGCGTCACCAGCGGAATAAAACCGAGGTCTTCGCGTACGCGGGGGATTTCGCCCAGCACGTCGTCCAGCTTGTCGCCAGCGCCCTGCTCTTTTAGCTGGCTTTCCATGTTGGTCAGCATGCCGCCGGGAACCTGGGCCACGAGGATGCGCGAATCAATACCGCGCAGCGAGCCTTCAAAAGAAGCGTACTTTTTGCGCACTTCACGGAAGTAGCCGGCGATATCTTCCAGCAGCTCCAGGTCTAGCCCAGTGTCGCGGTCGGTATCTTTCAGCATGGCAACTACCGACTCCGTCGGGCTGTGGCCATAGGTCATCGACATAGAGGAGATGGCGGTATCGACGTTATCAATCCCGGCTTCAACGGCTTTCAAAATGGTCGAGGTAGACAAGCCTGTGGTCGCATGACAGTGCAGGTGAACCGGAATAGAGAGCTCTTTTTTCAGACGCGTGACCAGGTCATACGCCGTGTACGGCGTGAGTAGCCCCGCCATATCCTTGATAGCCAGAGAGTCTGCGCCCATTGCGGCAATGGTCTTAGCAAGATCTACCCAGCTATCCAGGGTATGTACCGGGCTTACCGTGTAAGAAATGGTGCCCTGCGCATGACCGCCCACCTGACGGACGGCCTTGATGGCGCGTTCCAGGTTGCGCGGGTCGTTCATGGCATCAAATACGCGGAACACATCAACGCCATTAGTTTTGGCGCGCTCAACAAACTTATCGACCACATCGTCAGCGTAGTGGCGGTAGCCCAGCAGGTTCTGGCCGCGCAGCAGCATCGCCTGAGGTGTGTTCGGCATGGCCTCTTTGAGGGCGCGAATACGCTCCCACGGATCTTCCCCTAAATAACGGATACACGCATCGAAAGTCGCACCGCCCCAGGTTTCAAGAGACCAGTAGCCGACTTTATCCAGCTTTTCGGCGATAGGAAGCATGTCATCTAAGCGCAGACGCGTAGCAAACAGCGATTGGTGCGCATCGCGCAGCACAACATCAGTGATTCCCAGAGGACGTTTTGTTTCATTCATGGTCGTGGCTCACAGTTTAGCGTTATGGATTTGTAGTAAATTTAACAAAAAAATAGCAATTAGAGCGAAATAGGCACACGAAAGCGTGCGTCTTACAAACGGCGCGACGAGCGATAACGATGCACTGCAGCACTAATCACTGCGACGACTTCGTCATTTTGACCGTTACTGGCGGGAGTTTTCGCACTATTTCGGCCTGTAGGCGCTGCCACCGGAGCAGGCTGAAAGCGGTCGATCAGCTTTGACATCAGCGTCACGCTAACAACCAAAATAGTAAGAAAAACAAAAACAAAGCCCATACCCAGGCCCATTAAAGCAAGCCCTTCTTGGAGCAAGTCTGACCCCTGCATAGCGTGCTCTCCTTGTTTTGTAGAGTTATTGGCACACCAAACGCCTCTAACGGCGCTTGGCGCAATAAGGGTAATACACTAACCTGCCACATCCAGGATAGAATGCAATCGCGCCATAGTGGAAGTCATGGTTGTTAATTTACTACATAAAGGCAAGATCGGTCTCGCACCGATGGAAGGCGTCATCGACGCGCTCACCCGCGACCTGCTCACCCGTCGGCCCGGTTTCGACTGGTCCGTCACGGAATTTGTCAGGGTGGTGGATACCCGCCTTCCCCCACGCGTGTTTTATAAACACTGCCCAGAACTGACCGAACGCCCGGTGGCAACACCGAGCGGCGTCCCTGTTCATCTACAGCTCCTAGGCTCTGCTCCACAGGCACTGGCTGATAACGCACGCCAAGCGTTGGCACTAGGGGCCATCAGCGTTGATCTGAACTTTGGCTGCCCTGCCAAACTGGTGAACCGCCATGATGGCGGCGCTTCGCTGCTGCGCCAACCTGACCGCGTTTATCAAGCCGTGAAAGCGGTCGCAGAGGCGCTAGATGGCGAAATACCCGTCACCGCCAAGATTCGCTTGGGGTTCGCCAATCGCCGCCTAGCGGTGGCCTGTGCCCAAGCCACCGAAGCGGGCGGCGCGGCGCGCCTGGTTGTCCACGGACGCACTCGGGATGAAGGGTACCGCCCACCGGCGCACTGGGAGTGGATTGGCAAAGTGCGCCACCACGTTTCCATCCCGGTGGTGGCCAATGGCGATATTTGGACGCTGGAAGATTACTGGAAAGCTCGCACGCTATCTGGCTGTCGCGATGTGATGCTGGGGCGTAGCGCATTAGCGGACCCCTGGCTTGCCCCGCGCATTCGCCATTGGCAGCAAACCGGCGAACGCTTGGCGGAAACCACCTGGGAAATGCGCGCCAGCGTGCTGCAAGAGTATGCTGCCCTCCAGCGCCAGCATCTTCCTGATCGCGTGGTCGTGTCACTGGTGAAACAGTGGCTTGCACAAATGCGTCAGGGCAATGCCGAAGCGAACCAACACTTTCAGCGTCTGAAACGCCTCACCGACCTCGACACGCTTTTAGATAGCCTGGTACAGCAAACGACAGCTACCAGCCCTTACGAGACCGCCTGAGGCCACACAGACCCATCCAGCGCTGCCTTTTACTACCGCGCCTAAACGCCAGCCAAAAAAAAGCGCCCTTCCGCAAATTGCGGGGGCGCTTTACACGATCGCAAGACTAACGCGCGAGCCACGATAGTCAGGCTAGAAAGCAGAAAACCCGCTCTCCTATGAGAGCGGGTTTTTAGAATCTGGCGCGCCCGGGAGGATTCGAACCTCCGACCCCCTGATTCGTAGTCAGGTACTCTATCCAGCTGAGCTACGGGCGC